>NZ_RWIL01000077.1:0-22552 GCF_009764635.1 Pseudomonas sp. PB103
TTTCGTCTCAACCGAGGCGCGCATTCTACAGCAGCCTCATTTGCTGTCAAGTGATTATTTTCAGAAGTTTTCGAAGAATTCTTCAACAACTTCAACCACTTGCGCTTCAGATCTCTCATCAGCGGGATGCGAATTCTACAGCGTTACACGCTGCTGTCAACACCTCTTTTTCAACTTCTTTCTGCGCTTCGATAAACTGAAGCACCTGCTGCCGAAACCTACATAACTCATTGAATCTCAAGGAGTTTTCCGTTTCGACTGCGCCGGAAGTGGGGCGAATTATAGACACCTGAGATCTGCCGTCAACCGTTAATTTCGCTATTCTTTCAATCACTTGCAAATTGGTTAAATAACGACCAAATGCACCCATATATAGGAAGCAAACGTGGTTCCTATATATAGAAGGGATCTTCAGAGCACCCCAGCCGCCTTCAGCTCAGCCACCGCACCCGCGCCCAAGCCCAGCACACCCTGCAGAACCTCCAGCGTATGCTCACCCAACAAAGGCGGGGCACGACGATACTCAACCGGTGTCTGCGACATACGAATCGGGCTGGCCACCTGCGGCACCATTCCCGCCAACGCATGTGGCAACTCTATCGCCAGGCCACGGGCCTTCACCTGCGGATCTTCAAACACCTGCGATAGATCATTGATCGGCCCACAAGGCACGCCCGCCTGCTCCAACTCGGCAACCCACTCGGCAGTCGTCTTGAACACCGTCGCCTGGCGAATCAGCGGAATCAACACCGTCCGATTCGCTACTCGCAGCTTATTAGTAGCAAACCGCGGATCGTCAGCCCACTGCGGCTGCCCCGCCACTTCGGCAAACTTGCGGAACTGCCCGTCATTACCCACGGTAAGAATGAAGTCGCCGTCAGCCGTAGGAAAGTCCTGATAAGGCACGATGTTCGGATGCGCATTGCCCAGACGCTTCGGCGCGTTGCCCGTCGTCAGGTAATTCATCGCCTGGTTAGCCAGACACGCAACCTGCACATCCAGCAACGCCATATCGATGTGCTGACCACCACCGTCGTGATCGCGATGAGCCAACGCTGCAAGGATCGCCACCGTCGAATACAGGCCGGTGAGAATATCCGTCAACGCCACACCCACCTTCACCGGCCCGGCACCTTCATCCCCCTCAGGTCGACCAGTCAGGCTCATCAGCCCGCCCAGCCCCTGAATCATGAAGTCATAGCCAGCACGCTTGGCATAAGGCCCGGTCTGGCCGAACCCGGTGATCGAGCAATAGATCAGGTTCGGATTGATCGCCTTCAGCGATTCATAGTCCAGCCCATACGCCGCGAGACCACCGACCTTGAAGTTCTCGATAAGAATATCGGACTTCAAAGCCAGCTCACGCACCAGCTTCTGACCCTCGGGGCGGGTGAAGTCGATGGTCACCGATTGCTTGTTGCGGTTGGCCGACAGGTAATAAGCCGCTTCCGAGGTGTTCTCGCCATAAGCGTCTTTAAGGAAGGGCGGCCCCCAGGCGCGCGTGTCGTCACCATTGCCCGGACGCTCGACCTTGATCACCTCGGCGCCAAGGTCGGCGAGGATCTGCCCGGCCCACGGCCCGGCCAACACGCGCGATAAATCCAGTACCCGCAGATGCGACAGCGCGCCCATAGTCGCTCTCCTATTAATAGAACGCCTGCAAGCCGGTTTGCGCACGCCCGAGGATCAGCGCGTGAACGTCGTGAGTACCTTCATAGGTATTCACCACTTCCAGATTGACCAAGTGACGGGCCACGCCGAATTCGTCGGAGATACCGTTGCCGCCGAGCATGTCGCGCGCCATACGGGCGATGTCCAGCGACTTGCCGCAGGAGTTGCGCTTCATGATCGAAGTGATTTCGACCGCAGCGGTACCTTCGTCCTTCATTCGACCCAGACGCAGGCAGCCTTGCAGGGCCAACGTGATCTCGGTTTGCATGTCGGCCAGTTTTTTCTGGATCAACTGAGTAGCGGCCAATGGGCGACCGAACTGTTGGCGATCCAGCGTGTACTGGCGGGCGGTGTGCCAGCAGAACTCGGCAGCGCCCAGTGCGCCCCAGGAAATGCCGTAGCGCGCAGAGTTAAGGCAGGTGAACGGGCCTTTCAGACCGCGCACGTCCGGGAAGATGTTCTCTTCCGGCACGAACACGTTGTCCATGACGATCTCACCGGTGATCGATGCACGCAGGCCGACCTTGCCGTGAATCGCCGGAGCGCTCAGGCCTTTCCAGCCCTTCTCCAGTACGAAGCCACGAATGTCGCCGGCATCGTCCTTACCCCAGACCACGAACACGTCGGCGATCGGGCTGTTAGTGATCCACATCTTCGCGCCGGTCAGGCTGTATCCGCCGTCGACTTTGCGGGCCCGGGTAATCATCGCGCCCGGGTCGGAACCGTGGTTTGGCTCGGTCAGGCCGAAGCAGCCGATCCACTCGCCGGAAGCCAGTTTCGGCAGGTATTTCTGTTTCTGCGCTTCGGTACCGAACTCGTTGATCGGCACCATTACCAGCGACGACTGCACGCTCATCATCGAGCGATAGCCGGAGTCGACACGCTCCACTTCGCGAGCAATCAGGCCGTAGCTGACGTAGTTGAGGCCGCTGCCACCGTACTGCTCGGGGATGGTCGCACCCAACAGGCCGACTTCGCCCATTTCGCGGAAGATCGCCGGGTCAGTTTTCTCATGGCGGAAAGCTTCGAGAACACGCGGCGCAAGCTTTTGCTGAGCGAACTGCTCGGCGGTGTCGCGGATCATGCGCTCTTCTTCGGTGAGCTGTTGATCCAGCAGCAGGGGATCGATCCAGTTGAAGCTAGCTTTACCGCCCATGAGTGTGTCCTCGTAAATCGGCTGAATTAACGTGGCATTGATCCTAGGCGCGGTTCGCCGTCGCGGCAAACGAGGATTTCGCATTCTGTTGTGCTAATTTCTCACTCCGAAACGTCGCGAAATGCCTTTTATGCGGCGCATTAGTGAGGTTGACGTACATGCGCAGGAAGATCCCCAGCACCACCGCCCTGATCAGCTTTGAAGCCGCTGCACGCCACGAGAGCTTTACCCGCGCCGCCGAAGAACTTTCCCTCACCCAGGGAGCCATTTGCCGACAAATCGCCAGCCTTGAGGAGTTCCTCAGTGTGGAACTGTTTCGACGCTCGCGACGCGGGGTGAAGCTGACCGAAGCGGGACTTTCCTACAGTCGCCGGGTCGCCACGCAACTGGATGCAGTGGAACGCGACACCTTGTCGGTGATGGGCCAGCAAGGCACCAATGTGATCGAGTTGGCGGTGGTGCCAACCTTCGGTACGCAATGGCTGCTACCGCGCCTCAAGGATTTCCAGCTCAAGCACCCGGAAGTCACGGTCAACCTGACCAACCGCACCCGGCCCTTCCTGTTTGCCGATACCGAATTCGATGCCGCGATCTACTTCGGCGATGCCGACTGGTCAGGTACCGAATCCCACAGGCTGATGGGCGAAAATCCGATGCCGGTGTGCAGCCCCGCCCTACTCGGCAACAAGATGCTTCTGACCGCCGACGAGATTGCCGAGCTACCGCTACTGCAACAGACCACCCGCCCTTACGCCTGGCGACAGTGGTTCAACTCGCAACAGCTGAATATCCCCCGCGACATGACAGGCCCGCGCTACGAGCTATTCTCCATGCTCGCCCAAGCGGCCATGCACGACATGGGGATCGCGCTGATTCCACCATTCCTGATTCAGCGCGAGCTGGCAGAGAAACGCCTGGTGATTGCCAACCCGCAGGCACTCGCCAGCATCAAGGCCTATTACCTGATGATTCCCGAACGAAAGGTCGAATCAGCGTCTTTAAAGGCATTTCGCGACTGGCTGGTAAATCAGGCACAGAGCTACAGCCTAGAAGGGTGAAGGCTTTCAGCGTTTATTGACCTCGTAGTCAGAAAAACCAAAGCCCTACAGATATAAGTATTTGTCGCATATGCGCAGACTGTATCCGAAAGTCGTACAGACGTCCTACAAGCGCCTGAAGACGTGGCTTTGAGCCTCCATTCACGACGTATTGCGGTCTATTCACGTCACCGATGAGAAATTTTTCCACATTGCGCCAGAATCCTTGCAGGGCACGGCCTGTAAGGGATTCGACAGGGCATGTGCGACATTCGGTCACGGCATGACTTGTAGTTAATTTTCCGTCACCCGTCATAATCCCTTGAAGGGCATAAAGTTCGCCTGCAAAATGCCGCGCCCCGCCCTGATTTGGCGGGATCGTGCTGATCGGCCGCCCCAGTCGCACCATCCGTAGTGCATGGGTTTACTCAATAAGATCACGCAGGAGATTTGACGTGCACATTGGTGTTCCTCTCGAAACCCAGACCGGTGAAACACGGGTTGCTGCAACCCCGGAAACCATTAAAAAGCTGATCAGCCAAGGTCATAAGGTCACTGTGCAAACCGGCGCCGGCGTTAACGCCAGTGTTGTCGACAGTGCCTATGAAGCGGCAGGCGCAACCATTGGCAGTGCCAATGAGGCGTTTGGCGCCGAGCTGATTCTCAAAGTGGTCGCGCCAAGCGATGCCGAACTGACGCTGATCAAGCGCGGTACGGTGTTGGTCGGCATGCTCAACCCGTTCAACAACGAAACCATCGCGAAGATGGCCGAGTGCGGCATTACCGCGTTCGCCCTCGAAGCGGCGCCGCGCACCTCGCGCGCGCAGAGTCTCGATGTGTTGTCGTCGCAGGCGAACATTGCCGGCTATAAGGCTGTGTTGCTGGCCGCTCACCACTATCCGCGCTTCATGCCAATGCTGATGACGGCTGCGGGCACCGTGAAAGCGGCGCGCGTGCTGATTCTTGGCGCCGGTGTGGCCGGGTTGCAGGCGATTGCTACGGCGAAACGTCTGGGTGCGGTGATCGAAGCGTCCGACGTGCGTCCGGCGGTGAAAGAGCAGATCGAATCCCTCGGCGCCAAGTTCGTCGACGTGCCGTACGAGACCGATGAAGAGCGCGAATGCGCCGTCGGTGTCGGCGGTTACGCGCGACCAATGCCAGCCAGCTGGATGCAGCGTCAGGCGCAGGCCGTACACGAACGCGCCAAGCAGGCTGACATCGTCATCACCACCGCGCTGATTCCGGGCCGCAAGGCACCGACGCTGTTGAGCGCGGACACCGTGGCGCAGATGAAACCGGGTTCGGTGGTCATCGACCTCGCGGCGGCTCAGGGCGGCAACTGCCCGCTGACCGTGGCTGATCAGGTCGTGGTCGAAAATGGCGTGACCATTTGTGGCCCGACCAATCTGGCCGGCGAAGTCGCTGCAGACGCTTCGGCGCTGTACGCACGCAACCTGCTGGACTTCCTCAAGCTGGTCTTCACCAAAGAAGGTCAGTTCGACGTCAACCTCGAAGACGACATCGTCGCCGCGTGCCTGATGTGCCGCGACGGCCAAGTCATCCGCAAAAACGCCTAAGCAGGGATTCAGACGATGGAAGAGCTTATCTCCCCCGGTATCTACAACCTGATCATCTTCGTGCTGGCGATTTATGTCGGTTACCACGTGGTCTGGAACGTTACACCTGCGCTGCACACGCCGTTGATGGCGGTAACCAACGCCATCTCGGCGATCGTGATCGTCGGCGCCATGCTGGCGGCCGCACTGACCGTCACGCCGCTGGGCAAAACCATGGGCACCCTCGCCGTGGCACTGGCCGCGGTCAACGTGTTCGGTGGCTTCCTGGTCACCCGCCGCATGCTTGAGATGTTCAAGAAGAAAGCCCCGAAAGTAAAAGAAGAGGCGCCGAAGTAATGAGCATGAATCTCGTCACGACGCTCTACCTGATCGCGTCGATCTGCTTTATCCAAGCCCTCAAAGGCCTGTCGCACCCGACTACTTCGCGGCGCGGCAACCTGTTCGGCATGCTCGGCATGGCGTTGGCCATTCTGACTACCGTCGGCCTCATTTATAAGTTGGGCGCTGAGCTCGCGACTGCCGGTATCGGTTACGTGATCGTTGGCCTGCTGGTCGGCGGCACCGCCGGTTCGATCATGGCCAAGCGCGTTGAAATGACCAAGATGCCGGAACTGGTCGCCTTCATGCACAGCATGATCGGCCTCGCGGCAGTGTTCATCGCGATCGCTGCGGTGGTTGAGCCGCAATCGCTGGGCATCGTTAAACAGTTGGGCGACTCGATCCCAACGGGCAACCGCCTGGAGTTGTTCCTCGGCGCAGCAATCGGTGCGATTACTTTCTCCGGTTCGGTGATTGCCTTCGGCAAGCTGTCGGGTAAGTACAAGTTCCGCCTGTTCCAAGGCGCACCGGTGCAGTTTACCGGTCAGCACAAGCTGAATGCCGTGCTGGGTCTGGCTACGCTGGCACTCGGCCTGACTTTTATGTTCACCGGTAACCTCACCGCGTTTGCGCTGATGCTGGCGCTGGCGTTCGTGATGGGCGTGCTGATCATCATCCCGATTGGCGGCGCCGACATGCCGGTGGTGGTGTCGATGCTCAATAGCTATTCGGGCTGGGCGGCGGCGGGAATCGGCTTCTCGCTGAACAACTCGATGCTGATCATTGCCGGTTCGCTGGTGGGTTCGAGCGGTGCGATCCTCTCGTACATCATGTGCAAGGCGATGAACCGTTCCTTCTTTAATGTACTGCTCGGCGGTTTCGGCAACACGGCCGATGCAGGCCCTGCCGGTGCGAAGGAAGCCCGTCCGGTGAAATCCGGTTCGGCTGACGACGCGACTTTCCTGCTGACCAACGCCGACACCGTGATCATCGTGCCGGGTTACGGCTTGGCGGTAGCGCGTGCACAACATGCGCTGAAGGAATTGACCGAGAAGCTGACCCACCGTGGCGTGACCGTGAAGTACGCGATCCACCCGGTGGCCGGTCGTATGCCGGGGCACATGAACGTCCTGCTCGCCGAGGCCGAAGTGCCTTACGATCAGGTGTTCGAGATGGAAGACATCAACTCCGAGTTCGGCCAGGCCGACGTGGTGTTGGTGCTCGGCGCGAACGACGTGGTCAACCCGGCCGCGAAGAACGATCCGAAGTCGCCGATTGCCGGCATGCCGATTCTCGAAGCGTTCAAGGCCAAGACCATCATCGTCAACAAGCGCTCGATGGCCAGCGGCTATGCCGGCCTGGACAACGAACTGTTCTACCTGGACAAGACCATGATGGTGTTCGGCGACGCGAAGAAAGTCATCGAAGACATGGTTAAAGCGGTCGAATAATTCCCCGCTGCAACACCGAACGCCCCGACTTGTCGGGGCGTTTTTGTTTGCGCAAACAGTCGGACAATTTGCCGCGTTGTTGCAGATCCAGTAACGGTGTTTTACTTGAAACCCGCTGAATAGACGCCTCGTTTGCGACCTTGGTAGCGGGACAGGCGCCCGTCAAATTCACTAGACTGCGCATCCTGCTACTCGCTTCCCGAGATAATAATCCATGTACCGTGACCGTATTCGCTTGCCTTCGTTGTTGGATAAAGTGATGAGCGCCGCCGACGCAGCCGCTCTGATTGAGGACGGCATGACCGTCGGCATGAGCGGTTTCACCCGTGCCGGCGAAGCTAAAGCCGTCCCTCACGCACTGGCCGAGCGCGCCAAGGTCACGCCGCTGAAGATCAGCCTGATGACCGGCGCCAGCCTGGGCAACGACCTCGACAAGCAATTGACCGAAGCCGGCGTACTGTCGCGGCGCATGCCGTTCCAGGTCGACAGCACCTTGCGCAAGGCGATCAACGCCGGCCAGGTGATGTTCATCGACCAGCATCTGTCGGAAACCGTCGAGCAGCTGCGCAATCAGCAACTAAAGCTGCCGGACATCGCGGTCATTGAAGCCGTGGCCATCACCGAACAAGGCCACATCGTGCCGACCACGTCGGTGGGCAACTCGGCGAGCTTCGCGATTTTCGCCAAACAGGTGATCGTCGAGATCAATCTGGCGCATAACGCCAACCTCGAAGGCCTGCATGACATCTATATCCCGACCTACCGCCCGACGCGCACGCCGATCCCGCTGGTAAAAGTCGACGACCGCATCGGTAGCACCGCAATTCCGATTCCGCCGGAGAAGATTGTCGCCATCGTTATTACCCAGCAGTCGGATTCGCCGTCCACCGTGTCGACGCCGGACGTCGATACCAACGCCATCGCCGAGCACCTGATCACCTTCTTCAAACAGGAAGTCGACGCCGGGCGCATGACCAACAAGCTCGGCCCGTTGCAGGCGGGGATCGGCAACATCGCCAACGCGGTGATGTGTGGCTTGATCGATTCGCCGTTCGAAGAACTGACCATGTACTCCGAAGTGTTGCAGGATTCGACCTTCGACCTGATCGACGCCGGCAAGCTGAGCTTTGCTTCGGGCAGCTCTATCACCTTGTCGGAGCGCCGCAACAGCGACGTGTTCGGCAATCTCGAGAAGTACAAAGACAAATTGGTGCTGCGTCCGCAGGAGATCTCCAACCACCCGGAAGTGGTGCGTCGCCTGGGCATCATCGGCATCAACACGGCGCTGGAGTTCGACATCTACGGCAACGTCAATTCCACCCACGTTTGCGGTACGCGGATGATGAACGGCATCGGTGGCTCGGGCGACTTCGCGCGCAACGCGCATCTGGCGGTGTTCGTGACCAAATCGATCGCCAAGGGCGGCGCGATTTCCAGCGTCGTGCCGATGGTCAGCCACGTTGACCACACCGAGCATGACGTCGACATTCTGGTGACCGAAGTCGGTCTGGCTGACCTGCGTGGCCTGGCGCCACGGGAACGTGCGCGGGTGATCATTGATAACTGTGTGCACCCGGACTTCCGCCAGGCACTGAATGATTACTTCACGGCAGCCTGTGCTATCGGCGGCCACACGCCGCACATCCTGCGTGAAGCGCTGAGCTGGCACATGAATCTGGAAGAAACCGGGCGCATGCTGGCCGTGTAATTCACACAGATAAACCGCTGATGCAAACACAGTTTGCGTCGGCGAACTTCCGCAAGCCATGCGCCCGACAAAAACTGTACTGCTGTACTGGTCATTTCCTACGGCATTTGCCTACCTTTCCTGCCGAAATGAGCAAAAATGCACCACTTAAGTGCGCATAGGTACAGTTTACTCAATTTTGACCCGTACACCGTGTATAAACAGTTAACTGGTCACTCACAATACAGTTGAACTGTATCTAGAGAGACTATGCAAACGAGAGGATCATGGGCACCAGTCAAACCACTACCTGATCCCGCCACAAGCGGAAGGATGTCAACCATGGAACGTACACTCAGTTCCGAACTGTTCTTCGAAGACAAAGCTGTAAACACCCAGGCTTCCCTGCCTCTGCGCGTTATCGCCAACCTGATGTTGTGGCAGCGCCGCATCTCCAGCCGCCACCAGTTGGCCCGTCTGGATTCGCGTCTGCTGGCTGACGCCGGTATCAGCGAAGCACAACGCTATGAAGAGCTGAGCAAGCCGTTCTGGCGCTAAGCAGCGTCGCTGGCTCTGGTCGTTAGACCCACCGCCAGCAACCCGAATTGAACAAGCAAAACCCGTCGTGGGAAACCACGACGGGTTTTGTCGTTTTAGCTCTTGAAAAGCAATACCAGTACAGTTCAAACCATTCGAAATAAGACCATTACAATTGTAGGAGCTGCCGAAGGCTGCGATCTTTTGATCTTGAAAATCCAAAGCAAAAGATCGCAGCCTTCGACAGCTCCTACGGTTTTTCGTCTGGATGCTGGTTTGGCGAACGGATCTGCGCCTAATATCCACACAGAACGTGGCGAATGATGCGCAACAGGCGTCTGACTCCTCAGATACCGAGCCACCTCTCAATACGGTTTATTCACAGGAGTTACCCTATGTCCCGTCTTCGTCTGCTCAGCGCTGCCGCCCTGCTGGCCGTGGCTGCCAACGCCAGCGCCACCAGCTTCATCGTTACCACCGACGCCGTCGTGGGTGCGCTGAAATCTTCCTCCGACGCCACTTCCGACGTGACCTCGTCGTTCCGTGACGACAAAATCGTCCTCGCTGCCCGTGATGACGCGGCCAGCTTCGTCGCCACCCAAGGCGACATCCGTGGCGTGAAACTGGAAAGCGCGCTGGATCACATTCGCCATCAGGCTCCACAACTGAACGCGACTGACGCGGAGCTGGCTCAGGCCATCCTGACGATCTAATCGCTGCAAGGCATTACGGGACACGCCGGGCGTGTCCCGATGTTTCGAGACTGGCTCTGGCCCGGGCATTGCGCTAGCCTTGCGGCTCGCTAACAGTTACCGAGTCCGATGCGTTTTCTTCCAAATCTGCTGATCCCTTCCGTTTTGCTGAGCGCCTGTTGGGCGACGTCGGTCGATGCCTATGATGCTTTCAATGCGTCGACGCAAGGCATTGTCGTCAGTGGTTACGCCACCAGCATGGTGTCTTCCGCGCCTTTCGACCGTAAACTGCTGTTCGCCGCTCACGATGACGCGGCAGCGTTCGTGGCCAGTGACGGCCAATTGCGTGGGGCGCAGCTGGAATCCGCGCTTAATTACCTGCGTAAAAAACGGCCGAAACTTCATGTCTCTGACCTTGAACTGGCAGAAGCAATTCTCGTCCAATAGTTAACCTAGCCCTTAGTTAACCTGCCCCTTCGGAGTCGTTCCATGCGTAGCCCGCTGATTGCTGCCGCCCTTGGCCTGTTTTTGTTGGCCGACGTGGCCCAGGCGCACACCCTGGTAGCCACCAGTAACATCATCGTTCGTGCCTCCCAGCGCACCATCGATTTCACTTCCGACACCACCACGTCGATTCGCGACTCGAAAATCATCCGTGAAGCGCACGATGACGCCGCCAGTTTCGTCGCCACCAACGGTGATATCCGTGGCGCGCACCTGGAAGCCGCCCTCAACACCTTGCGCACGCGCGTCCCGGAAGCGCGCGACGCCAGTGATCAGGTCCTCGCCGAAGCCATCCTCGCACTGTGAAGTCACTCGGCGCCTGGCTGCTGGCCGGGGCGTTGTTGCTGCTTGGCAACAGCGCCCACGCCAGCCTGCAATTGCGGCTCAAGACTGACGGTCTGAGCCCCGCCCAACAACAAGCCAGTCAGGCGTTGATCGATGAGGCCATGCAGAGATTGCCGCCGAGCTTTATCGAGCGGCTGGATCGGCGCATCGATGTCGGCTGGACCGACGACATGCCTGCCAATGCCTACGGCCAGGCCACGCTGGTTGCCGAACTCGATCTGAACCGCAAACTGCTCGCCAGCCTTACCGACGGCAGCGCAGCGAAAGAAAAAACCAATCGCCCCCACGGCACAGTGCGCCAGGAATTGCTCGCCACGGTGCTGCACGAAATCACCCACATTTATGACCGCGCGCGCTTGTGGCCGGAAGCCGAGCGCACGCTGATCCAGCGCTGCACGCGCCGCTTCAACAGCGCCGGGCTGATCGGTATTCCTGACGAATGCCGTGGCCAGAACGGCCGTCGTTTCACTCTCAGTGATGATCCGCGCCTGCTCGACCTCGCCGGTTGGCAGCAATACGTCGGCCGTCGCGGTGAACGCGAGCAGCACAACCGACAGATCGCCCGCAGCCCGGATCTGTACGAAATTTCCAGCCCGAAAGAGTTCGTCGCGGTCAACATGGAGTATTTCCTCCTCGACCCGAGCTACGCCTGCCGTCGCCCGGCGCTGTATCGCTATTACCAGCAACACTTCGGCTGGGCGCCGCCGGCCAAGGACACTTGCAGCAAGACCTTTGCGTTTTTGAACGCGGGTAACGATTTCGCCAAACAGCCTTTAGGGCAGGTCGATCCGGAGCGGGTTTACGCGGTTGATTACTTGTTGGCCGAAGCCAATCAGAACTGGGTCAGCCGCTGGGGCCACAGCATGTTGCGCCTGGTGATCTGCGCGCCGGGCCGTCCGCGTGGGCCGGATTGCCGTCTCGATCTCGATCAGCATCTGGTGTTGTCGTACCGCGCGTTTGTCGGCGATGTGCAGTTGTCGAGCTGGGACGGATTGGTCGGCAAATACCCTTCACGGCTGTTCGTCCTGCCGCTTGCGCAGGTGATCGACGAATACACCAAGACCGAGTTGCGCAGCCTCGCTTCCGTGCCGATCAACTTGTCACGGGAAGAGATCGAAGGCGTGGTCGAACACGCTGCCGAGATGCACTGGAGCTACGACGGCAACTACTTCTTCCTCTCCAACAACTGCGCGGTGGAAGGTCTGAAGCTATTGCGCAGCGGCAGTGACAACAGCCAGTTCGTCGGGTTGGACAGCATCATGCCCAACGGCTTGCTGGAAGTGATGAAGGGTCGCGGGTTGGCCGATACCAGCGTGCTCGATGATCCGAAAGAAGCGCTGCGTCTGGGTTATCGCTTCGACTCGTTCCGCGATCGCTACCAGGCGATGTTTGATGTGCTGAAGAAACAACTGCCGATCAAACAGACCACCGTTGAGGAATGGCTGTCGCTCACTGCCGAAGAACGCCGCGAGTGGTTCGAGCGTGCGGATCTGCGCACCAGCGCTGCCTTGTTGTTGCTGGAGCAGGCGAGTTATCGACGTCAGTTGCTGTTGGCTCAGGATGAGGTCAAGCAACGATACCTCGGTGCTCGCGAGCTGGAAAATGGCGGCATGGACAAGGCCAACGCGACGTTGCAGGAAATCCTCGCCAACAGTGGATTCCTCAGTCGTCCGGCAGAGCTTCTTGATAGTCGTGGTTATGGGTTGCCACAGCCGAGTGAGTTCAAGCGACTGGAAGATGAAAGCAGCCAGCGGCAGAAGAAGTTGCTGGTGCTGTCGGGGGATCTGGACGCGGAGGTGCGCAAGTTGCTGGAGCCGAAGCGCGCTGCCGAGATTGCCGCGAGTGAGGAGAATGTGAAGCAGATTGGCGCGCATTTGCGCAAATTGCACAAGGCTTCTGGCGGCCTGGAACTCCCCTGAGCCTGATGCTGATGCTGATGCTGATGCTGATGCTGATGCTGATGCTGATGCTGATGCTGATGCTGATGCTGATGCTGAGTGCATACCTTGTGGCGAGGGGATTTATCCCCGATCGGCTGCGAAGCAGTCGCAATCCCAGCGAACACAGTTTGACTGAAAAACCGCATTTGCCGGATTTGGGGCTGCTTCGCAACCCGTCGGGGATAAATCCCCTCACCACAGTTGATGGCCTGCCAGTTAGATCAGATGGTCAATAGAGGACACCATCCAGGATTTCGTAAACGATCCCGGTGCCCACCGCGATCAGCACGATATCGCCCCCGGCCCGGCGCCATTCATACCCCGGATACACCGGCAAACGACCCAACGCGCGACTGTCCAGACGCTCGCCGTAATACCCGTGCGGCAACGGCCGGCCACGCTCCAGATGAATCCCCGGAGGCGGCGGTGCGCCGCGTACGAAGTAGCCATGATTGTCACGAATGGTCTGGCGCACCGGGCCAAAGTCGCGCGGTGGCGGGCCACCACGGTGATCATTTTGCGGGCCACGATGGTCGTCGCGGTGGTCATTACCATGGTTATTGTATTGGCCCTGCTGCGGGCCGCCGTGGTCGTGATCATCGCGCTGATCGGCGCTGGCCAGCAGCGGTGTCGCACTGATCAACAGCACGCCCAATCCGGCCATCAGACGTTTCGGCATTTTCATCGGGTCTTTCCTCACGGCACAAACAGCAAAAAGGGCCTCAGAACGGTGTTCTGAAGCCCTCGGTCTTGCTGGATTAGTCTGCACTTTGAGGTGCTAATTCCTCTGTATCAGGAACTTTACCTTCAGCTGACGCGGGCCTTACGCACGCCTTCGGAGAGTGCCGAGCACAGGCCCAACACACCGTCGACGGCTTGGGCTGGCGTGGTCGCATTGGCGATGTGATCGATCAACGCCGAGCCCACCACCACACCATCAGCCAGACGCGCGATGGCCGCCGCTTGCTCCGGCGTGCGGATGCCGAAACCGATGCTGATTGGCAGATCGGTGTGACGACGCAGACGGGTCACCGCCTCTTCGACGTGCTCCAGAGTCGCGGCGCCAGCACCGGTCACACCAGCCACCGACACGTAGTAAACGAAACCGGAGCTGCCATTGAGCACTTTCGGCAGACGCGCATCGTCAGTGGTCGGCGTGGTCAGACGGATGAAGTCCAGACCGGCAGCCTGCGCCGGATCACACAGCTCGGCATTGTGCTCAGGCGGCATGTCGACCACGATCAGACCGTCGACACCGGCCTCTTTCGCGTCAGCGATGAAGCGCTCAACGCCATACATATGAATCGGATTGTAGTAACCCATCAACACCAGCGGGGTATCGCTGTTGCCTTCACGGAACTCGCGAACCATTTGCAGGGTTTTCACCAGGTTCTGTTTGGCGCCCAAGGCACGGATGTTCGCCAACTGGATCGCCGGACCGTCGGCCATCGGGTCGGTGAACGGCATGCCCAGCTCGATCACATCGGCGCCGGCACCCGGTAAACCTTTGAGGATCGCCAGCGAAGTGTCGTAGTCCGGATCACCGGCGGTGACGAAGGTCACCAGCGCGGCACGGTTCTGTTCTTTCAGGTCGGCAAAACGGGTTTGCAGGCGGCTCATCAGTGTTTCTCCTGCTTGGATGGCTCTTGTTGAGCGTTTTCCATGTGATGCATGACGGTCTGCATGTCTTTGTCGCCACGGCCCGACAGGTTGACCACCATCAGGTGATCCTTCGGCAGCTTCGGTGCGCGTTTGAACACTTCGGCCAAGGCGTGGGCGCTTTCCAGTGCAGGAATGATCCCTTCCAGGCGGCAGCATTTGTGGAACGCGTCGAGGGCTTCGTCGTCGGTCACCGAGGTGTACTGAACGCGGCCGATGTCATGCAACCACGCGTGTTCCGGGCCGATGCCCGGGTAGTCGAGGCCGGCGGAAATCGAGTGGGCGTCGATGATCTGGCCGTCGTCGTCCTGCAACAGGAACGTACGGTTGCCGTGCAACACACCCGGAACACCGCCATTGAGGCTCGCCGCGTGCTTGCCGGTTTCGATGCCGTAACCGGCCGCTTCAACACCGATGATTTCAACGCTCTTGTCGTCGAGGAACGGGTGGAACAGGCCCATCGCGTTGGAACCGCCACCGATGCACGCCACCAGGCTGTCCGGCAGACGACCTTCCTGTGCTTGCAACTGATCGCGGGTTTCCTTGCCGATCACGGCCTGGAAGTCGCGAACCATCGCCGGATAAGGGTGCGGGCCTGCCACGGTGCCGATCAGGTAGAAGGTGTTGTCGACATTGGTCACCCAGTCACGCAGGGCTTCGTTCATCGCGTCTTTCAGGGTACCAGTGCCGGCAACCACTGGAATCACTTCAGCGCCCAGTAATTTCATGCGGAAGACGTTGGCCTGCTGACGTTCGATGTCAGTGGTGCCCATGTAGATCACGCAATCCAGACCGAAACGTGCAGCGACGGTGGCCGTGGCCACGCCGTGCATGCCGGCGCCGGTCTCGGCGATGATGCGTTTCTTGCCCATGCGCCGCGCCAGCAGGATCTGGCCGATGCAGTTGTTGATCTTGTGCGCGCCGGTGTGGTTCAGCTCTTCGCGCTTGAGATAAATCTTCGCGCCGCCGCAGAATTCGGTCAGGCGTTCAGCGAAATACAGCGGGCTCGGACGTCCGACGTAGTCACGCTGGAAGTAGGCCAATTCTTCTTTGAAGGCCGGATCTTCCTTGGCCGCTTCGTATTCGCGGGCCAAGTCGAGGATCAACGGCATCAGGGTTTCCGCCACGTAGCGGCCACCGAACGAGCCAAACAGGCCGTTATCGTCCGGGCCGTTGCGCAGATCAGAGGTGTTCGAAGTCTGGGTCATGAGTCGCTCCAGGTGAATTCGGGTCAAAAGACAATGACGACCACTCTACCCCTGACCTTCCAGGCTGAAAACCGATAAGATCGCCACAACCTGTCAGGAAAACTCACAGATACCATGAGCCACGACCTTCCCCCGCTGAACGCCTTGCGCGCGTTCGAAGCGACCGCCCGGCTGAACAGTGTCAGTCAGGCTGCCGAGCAGCTGCACGTTACTCATGGTGCGGTCAGTCGTCAGCTCAAAGTGCTGGAAGAGCACCTCGGCGTCAGTCTGTTCGTCAAGGATGGTCGCGGCTTGAAACTCACAGATGCCGGCATGCGCTTGCGCGATGCCAGCGGTGAGGCTTTTGATCGTTTGCGCAGTGTTTGCGCCGAGTTAACTCAGAGCACCGCCGACGCGCCGTTTGTGTTGGGATGCTCGGGAAGCCTGCTGGCGCGCTGGTTTATTCCGCGTTTGGGACGATTGAATGCCGATCTGCCGGATTTGCGTCTGCACCTTTCAGCGGGTGAAGGCGATCTCGATCCTCGGCGTCCGGGGCTGGATGCTTTGCTGCTGTTCGCCGAGCCGCCATGGCCGGCAGACATGCAAGTTTACGAATTGACTGCAGAACGTATCGGCCCGGTAATGAGCCCGCTGTTCGGCGGCTATCAAAACCTGCAAGCCGCGCCAGCCTCGGCACTTCTCGATGAACCGCTGCTGCACACCACTTCGCGCCCACAAGCCTGGCCAAGCTGGGCACAGCAAAACCACCTGGATGCGAAAGCGTTGAAGCTCGGGCAAGGTTTTGAGCATTTATATTATTTGCTGGAAGCAGCCGTTGCTGGTCTCGGCGTAGCCATCGCGCCGGAGCCACTAGTGACGGAAGATTTGAAGGCCGGTCGCCTGGTTGCGCCATGGGGTTTCTGTGAAACCCCGGCGCAACTGGCGTTGTGGCTACCCAAACGCGCCGCAGACGGGCGCGCTCGGCAACTGGCGCAATGGCTCAAGAACGAGCTGCGCCAGAGCGATCACTCGCCGCGCTTGAACAGCAAGTAAGCGGCGAGCAAGCCAAGCGCACCAACCGCCACACCGGCAGTCGTCCATGGATGTTCCTGCGCGTAGTCGCGGGTGGCGATCCCGGTCTCGCGGGTTTTCACTTTGACTTCTTCATAGGCGTCGCTGAGCAGATGACGCGAATGTTTCAGTGCGCTTTCAGCGTTGCTTTTCAGCGCCTTGAGGGTCTTGCGCGACTCGTCCGAAGCGTCGTCTTTCAGGCTTTCCAACGACTTGAGCAGACTCTCGATCTCGGCTTCCATGCTTTGCAACGAGGCTTTACGTAAAGAGGTGTTGGCCATGGTGGCTCTCCTGCATTGGTGATGAGTGGCGTGTGTTGTTTGGGACTTCAGCAGTTTGAGAAAGTGCAGAAAATCTGAACTTCGCCTGCGCAGAGCCACCGAATTCAACAGTGCAGATTCACTGCTAGTCTCAATTCCACACGCCAAGGAGTTCGTTATGAGTGACCATCACACGTACAAGAAAGTCGAGCTGGTCGGTTCGTCGACCACCAGCATCGAAGACGCCATCAACAACGCAATTGCTGAAGCCAACAAGACCATTCGCAACCTGGAATGGTTTGAAGTGACCGAAACCCGTGGTCACATCAAGGACGGCAAGGCAGCGCACTTTCAGGTGACACTGAAAGTCGGTTTCAAGATTGCCAGTAGCTGAGTTTGGTCTAGTCTTCTGAACTTGCGCGCTGGCCGAGTGCCATAGGAATGGCAAAGCGCTACAGGGTGAGAGCATCGGGTGAACGCTTGATGCCCGCCTCTTTTAATCCGACCAGGGAGTGCGACCGATGAAGAAGTTCATGTTGGCAGTAGGTTTGTTGAGCCTTGCGGGTGGTGCGTTTGCTGCCGGTAAGCCTTGTGAAGAGCTGAAAAGCGAGATTGCGGCGAAGCTGGATGCCAAGGGCGTTTCCGGGTATTCGCTGGAGATTGTCGACAAGGGCGCGGCGGCTGGCGGCAAAGTCGTCGGCACCTGCGAGGGCAAGACCAAGGAAATCGTTTACAAGCGCGGTTGATTGCGCCTGAAATACAAAAGCCGACGTGAATGCGTCGGCTTTTTTGTGTCCAGGATTTGGATTTTTTGGTGGATTTGAAATCGAACCCCCTCACCCCAGCCCTCTCCCCCAAGGGGTAGAGGGGGAAAGGGAGCAAATCGGGGGCTGTTCAAAACCTGAGTTCGACTGGATATTTCAGGTCGATGTCGAGCTCGAGAACACCTCGATCAGTCCCCTCTCCCTCCGGGAGAGGGTTAGGGTGAGGGGCTTTTCAGCCCTTCATGACCTGTGCCAGCAACTCGTACGAATGCACCCGATCAGCATGCTCATACAAATCGCTGGTAAAAATCAGCTCATCCGCCTGCGTCTGCTCAATCAGCACCTCCAGCTTCGCGCGGATTTTCGCTGGGCTACCGACCATCGCCAGCCCAAGGAAATCGCCTACAGCTTCGCGCTCATGCGGCAGCCACAGGCCGTCCATGGTTTTCACCGGCGGACGCTGCACCAGACTCTGCCCACGCATCAACGCCAGAATGCGCTGGTACACCGAAGTCGCCAGGTAATCAGCCTGTTCATCGGTATCCGCTGCCACCAACGGCACACCGAGCATCACGTACGGCTTGTCGAGCACCGCCGATGGCTTGAAGTGATTGCGATAGACGCGAATCGCCTCGTGCATGAAGCGCGGGGCGAAATGCGAGGCGAAGGCGTACGGCAAACCACGCTCACCGGCCAGTTGCGCACTGAACAGGCTGGAACCGAGCAACCAGATCGGCACATTGGTACCCGTGCCCGGCATCGCGATCACCCGCTGATCCGGGGTACGCGGGCCGAGGAAGCGCACCAGTTCGGCGACGTCCTCGGGGAAATCATCAGCGCTGCCGGAGCGTTCACGGCGCAGCGCACGCGCGGTCATTTGATCGGAACCGGGCGCACGGCCCAGACCCAGATCGATCCGCCCCGGGTACAGGCTTTCCAGCGTGCCGAACTGTTCGGCGATCACCAGCGGTGCGTGGTTGGGCAACATCACGCCACCGGAGCCGACACGAATGGTCGACGTACCGCCGGCCAGATAGCCGAGCAACACCGACGTTGCCGAGCTGGCGATGCCGTCCATGTTGTGGTGTTCCGCCACCCAGAACCGCGTGTAGCCGAATTTCTCGACGTGTTGCGCCAGGTCCAGCGAATTGCGCAGCGACTGGGCCGGGCTGCCGTTTTCGCGCACCGGCACCAGATCGAGGGTAGAAAATTTTACGTCGGACAGTTGCTTCATAAACCTGCGTCTCCGAGTGAGGCGGCAGGTTTTTCTTGCGAACGAAAACCTGCCAAATCCATAAGCTTATTTGTGCAATAAGGGCATATACCCGAGTTTCAATAGCAGAGCCGAAATTTCCTACTAAAAAAGTCAACGATTCAGACGGGCTGAACTTTGTCCCGGCGTCTATCCTCAGAAGCCTTGCAAGCAAAAACCACGACGACGCGGCGTTTCGCGTCAGATCTTGAGGAGGCAGACATGGCTATCGTGAAGAAAGCATCCGCACATTGGGCAGGCGATCTGAAAACCGGCATTGGCTCGATCTCCACTGAAACCGGTGTCCTCAGAGAAGCACCGTACGGCTTCAAGGCCCGCTTCGAGGGCGGCAAGGGCACCAACCCGGAAGAACTGATCGGCGCTGCACATGCCGGTTGTTTCTCCATGGCGTTTTCGATGATTCTCGGCGATGCGGGCCTGACGGCTGACAGCATCGACACCCAGGCTGAAGTGACCCTCGATCAGGTTGAGGGCGGTTTCGCGATTACTGCGGTGAAGCTGATCCTCAAGGCGAAAATCCCGGGAGCCACGCAGGCGCAGTTTGATGAGCTGAGCAAAAAGGCCAAGGAAGGGTGCCCGGTGTCGAAAGTGCTGAATGCGCAAATCAGCCTTGAGGCGACGTTGGTCAGTTGATCGCGCGCGATCCAGCCACAGCAACATAATCCCTGTGGGAGCTGGCTTGCCAGCGATAGCGGTGTATCTGGCGACCTCAATGGTCGCTGTGCCGACGCCATCGCTGGCAAGCCAGCCCCCACAGGTTTTTCAGGGCACCTGATATTTCGTCAATTCCTCCACACATCTTGTGAGCGAAGTCAGAACTCGTTTTATGAAAATATGGTCGAATACATGACAGCAGCTTCAGCGCACACCCGTGCGCGCTGCCTCAGGGAGCTTCACTCATGAAACGTATTGGCTTGGCCATCCTCTGCAGTGCATTGGCCACTTCGGTTGTTGCGGCACCGAAAGACTGCGAAGAACTGAGAAAAGAAATCGAGATCAAGATCCAAGCCAAAGCCGTGCCCTCGTACACGCTGGAAATCGTCAGCAAGGAAGAGGCGGCCAAACACGACATCGCCATGGTGGTGGGTTCGTGTGAGAACGGCACCAAAGCGATCATCTATCAGAAGAACGACTCCTGATAACGCCTACGGCACGCAGTTGATCTGCCGTTCTTCGGCAACGATCTGCCCCTGACGATTGATCAACCGGGCGCTTGGCGTGAAGGCCAGCGAGCGGGCTTCGAGCCGGTAACGTTGCCCCGCTTCGAAGTGGTCATAAGGCACGGTCATGTAGCACAGCCGCTCCTGCGGGTCGGTGTCCATGCCCTGGCCGCCGCCGAAAATCTCGAAATCGAAGCGCACCGTCAGTTCATGGCTGCCCGGCGCGACCTGAAAAAAGCGTCCGTCCTGCAGGCGCACATTGTCCAGCCGTTCCGCCATCAACACCTTGCCGCCGGGTGTCGGCATCGCAAAGTCGACCCAGGCTTTGCCGGGATCCGCCGCTGGCAGCGGGCTCTGGCAGCTGGCAAGCACACTTCCTACCAGCAACAACGTCAACCTGCGCATGATCAAATGTCCTTTGATGTGGACATCCAGCATACCGCCGATCAGGTCTTCTGACAGCCCGCCGGCGTGCCCTGCCCCACCACGTTGCGCTGCTCATCATAAAGTTTGGCCCATGGCCGGAATCCGATGCTGCCGGCCTGTAATTGATAACGCTGACCGGCATTGAAATCCTTGAATTTCACGTTCATCCGGCAATCACGCCACAGCGGTTCGGCATCGGGGCCGATGTTGGTGGCGTCGACCGGAAACTGATAGCGCACCGTCAACTCATGGCTGCCGGGCTGTACCTCGAAGTAACGTTTATCGACGGCCTCGCTGCTATCGACCTTCAGCGCTTGCAACGCCGTGTCCTGCTGTCGTGCATCAAGATCGACCCAGGCTTGCGAAGGGTCCGGATCGGGCATTCCGAAATGGGCACAACCGGCCAGCGTCAGCAGGCCTCCCGTCAGCATCAACATGCGCATAGCGGTGCTCCTTAAGGCGGGATAGTCTTGCGAGCAGACTCTCCGGGGGGATTTCTTATTTTGATCAGGCCGTTTGCAAGCCATGGGTTACTTGATCGCGTTTTTCGGGTTTTGTTTCCGGGTGTGATGTTTTTGTTGCTCAACGGTTGCGCCAGCGTCAGCTATTACGGCCAGTTGGCCAGTGGCCAACTGCAACTGTTGCGGGCGCGTGAGCCGGTGGCAAAGGTCATTGCCGACCCCAGCCGCGACGCCACGTTGCGCGCGCACCTGAGCCAATCGCAAAAGGCCCGTGCATTCGCCAGCGAGCATCTGCACCTGCCGGACAACCAGAGCTATCGCCTGTACGCCGACATTGGCCGGCCGTTCGTGGTGTGGAATGTGTTTGCCACTCAGGAGTTTTCCCTGACGCCGCAGAATCATTGCTTTCCGATTGCCGGGTGCGTGGCCTATCGCGGCTATTACAGCCAGGGCGCGGCGCGGGGTGAAGCGGCAATCCAGCGCTTGCAGGGCATGGACGTGTCGATTGGCGGCGTCGAGGCTTACTCGACGCTCGGCTGGTTCAACGATCCGATCATCAACACGATGCTGGGCTGGGGCGATGAACGCCTGGCCACGCTGATCTTTCATGAGCTGGCGCATCAGCGCTTTTATGTGAAGGACGACACCGAGTTCAACGAGTCCTTCGCCACCTTTGTCGAGCAGGAAGGCACACGGCAGTGGCGCGCGTTTCGCGGGTTGCCGGCGGATAAAGATTCTCGGCTCAAGCAACGCGATCAATTCATTGAGTTAGTCCTCGATACCCGCTCACGACTGGAAAAGCTGTACGCACAGCCATTGCCGGCTGAGCGGATGCGCGAACGCAAAGCGGCCGAGTTCGAACAGTTTCGCCGGGATTATCGGGTGATGAGGGACAGCCAGTGGGCCGGGGACAAGCGCTATGACGCTTGGGTGAACGCGCCGCTGAACAACGCGCGGTTGTTGCCGTTTGGGCTGTATGACCAGTGGGTGCCGGCGTTTTCGGCGTTGTTCAAACAGGTCGGGGGGGATTGGCTGAGATTTTATGCGCAGGTTGAGCGATTGGGTGGGTTGCCGGTGACTGAGCGCAAGGCGGCACTGAAAGCATTGGCAGATGATGAGATATCAGTGGCTGATCTGGCCTCATCGCTGGCAAGCCAGCTCCCACAGGGACAGCGCTGAGCCTGAGCACATCGCTCACCTGTGGGAGCTGGCTTGCCAGCGATAGCTTACTGATCAGCGCCGCAGAAACGCCTGATGCAACTCCCACAGGGACAGCGCTGAGCCTGAGCACATCGCTCACCTGTGGGAGCTGGCTTGCCAGCGATAGCTTACTGATCAGCGCCGCAGAAAGGCCTGATGCAACTCCCACAGGGACA
>NZ_RWIL01000078.1:0-31745 GCF_009764635.1 Pseudomonas sp. PB103
TGCGATCTTTTGATTCTGTTTTTAAAAGACAAGATCAAAAGATCGCAGCCTGCGGCAGCTCCTACAGGAGGTTTGCAGGGATTATTTGAATCGCCGCTCCACGCCTTTCTCCACCAGAATTTTCGCCGAAATCTCTTCCACGGAAAAATGCGTGGAATTGATATTGGGGATGTTCTCGCGGCGGAACAGGTTCTCCACCTCACGCACTTCAAATTCGCACTGGGCGTAGCTCGAATAGCGGCTGTTGGGCTTGCGCTCATTGCGGATCGCGGTAAGGCGGTCCGGGTCGATGGTCAGGCCGAACAGTTTGTGCTGGTGCGCGCGCAGAGCGGCGGGCAGGGTCAGGCGCTCCATGTCGTCTTCAGTCAGCGGATAGTTGGCTGCGCGGATGCCGAACTGCATGGCCATGTACAGACACGTCGGTGTCTTACCGCAGCGCGACACGCCCACTAGTATCAGGTCGGCTTTGTCGTAATAGTGCGTGCGCGCACCGTCGTCGTTGTCGAGGGCGAAGTTCACCGCCTCGATGCGCTCCATGTAATTGGAGTTGTGCCCGATCGAATGGGACTTGCCGACGGTGTAGGAAGAATGCTCGGTCAGTTCCTGCTCCAGTGGGGCGAGGAAGGTCGAGAAAATGTCGATCATGAAACCATTGGACGTTGCGAGAATCTCACGGATGTCCTGATTGACGATGGTGTCAAAGATGATCGGGCGAAAGCCGTCGGTTTCAGCGGCTTTGTTGATTTGTTGTACCATGGCCCGCGCTTTTTCAACGCTGTCGATGTACGGTCGCGTGAATTTGCTGAAGGTAATGTTTTCGAACTGCGCCAGAAGGCTTTGACCCAGGGTTTCGGCTGTGATGCCGGTGCCATCGGAGATGAAGAAAGCAGATCGTTTCATTTGCACCTTGGGCCTTAAGCTAGTGACGATTCTTGGATATGATAGGCGCGATTTGTTGGCCGCCAATGGCCAGCATTCTCACTTATTTTCCAGGTCCAGGCCATACAACCGGCCGAGGCTCCCCCGGGCCGCCGGTTTCTGAGCTTTTCCAACACAGTTAGTGGAGAGATCACCTTGGTAGAGTACGTAGTTTCCCTCGATAAGCTCGGCAAACACGATGTTGAGCATGTGGGGGGCAAGAACGCATCCCTGGGCGAGATGATCAGCAACCTGGCAGGCGCCGGTGTGTCGGTCCCTGGTGGCTTTGCCACCACCGCCCAGGCCTATCGCGACTTCCTCGAACTGAGCGGCTTGAACGACCAGATCCACCAGGCCCTCGACGCGCTCGACGTCGACGACGTCAACGCCCTGGCCAAGACCGGCGCACAGATCCGTCAATGGATCATGGACGCCGAATTCCCGGAAAAACTCAATGCCGAGATTCGCACCGCGTTCGCCGCGCTGTCGGCCGGCAACCCTGATGTGGCCGTGGCTGTGCGTTCTTCCGCCACCGCCGAAGACTTGCCGGACGCCTCGTTCGCCGGTCAGCAGGAAACCTTCCTGAACATCCGTGGTGTGGAAAACGTTATCCGCGCCGCCAAAGAGGTGTTCGCGTCGCTGTTCAACGACCGTGCGATTTCCTACCGCGTGCACCAGGGCTTCGACCACAAACTGGTCGCCCTGTCGGCTGGCGTGCAGCGCATGGTGCGTTCGGAAACCGGCACTGCCGGCGTGATGTTCACCCTCGACACCGAATCCGGTTTCCGTGACGTGGTGTTTATCACCGGCGCCTACGGCCTGGGCGAAACCGTCGTACAAGGCGCGGTCAACCCGGACGAATTCTACGTACACAAGGGCACGCTGGAGGCCGGTCGTCCGGCGATCCTGCGTCGCAACCTGGGCAGCAAAGCGATCAAGATGATCTACGGCGACGAGGCCAAGGCCGGTCGCTCGGTCAAGACCATTGACGTCGACAAGGCGGATCGCGCACGTTTCTGCCTGTCCGACGCTGAAGTCAGCGAGCTGGCCAAACAAGCGATGATCATCGAGAAGCACTATGGCTGCCCGATGGACATCGAGTGGGCCAAGGACGGTGACGACGGTAAGCTGTACATCGTGCAGGCGCGTCCGGAAACCGTGAAAAGCCGCACCCAGGCCAACGTCATGGAACGTTACCTGCTGAAAGAAACCGGCACCGTGCTGGTTGAAGGTCGCGCGATTGGCCAGCGCATCGGCGCCGGCAAAGTGCGCATCATCAAAGACGTCTCCGAGATGGACAAAGTCCAGCCGGGCGACGTGCTGGTTTCCGACATGACCGACCCGGACTGGGAACCGGTGATGAAGCGCGCCAGCGCCATCGTCACCAACCGTGGCGGCCGTACCTGCCACGCAGCGATCATCGCCCGTGAGCTGGGCATCCCGGCAGTGGTTGGTTGCGGCAACGCCACCCAACTGCTGAAAGATGGCCAGGGCGTGACCGTTTCGTGCGCCGAGGGCGACACCGGTTACATCTTCGAAGGCGAACTGGGCTTCGACATCAAGAAGAACTCCGTCGACGCCATGCCGGAGCTGCCGTTCAAGATCATGATGAACGTTGGCAACCCGGACCGCGCCTTCGACTTCGCGCAACTGCCGAACGCCGGTGTGGGCCTGGCCCGTCTGGAATTCATTATCAACCGCATGATCGGCGTCCACCCGAAAGCGCTGTTGAACTACGACGGCCTGCCGCAGGAAATCAAGGACAGCGTCGACAAGCGTATCGCCGGTTACAACGACCCGGTCGACTTTTACGTCGACAAACTGGTGGAAGGCATCAGCACCCTGGCTGCAGCGTTCACGCCGAAAAAAGTCATCGTGCGCCTGTCGGACTTCAAGTCCAACGAATACGCCAACCTGATCGGCGGCAAGCTCTACGAGCCGGAAGAAGAAAACCCGATGCTGGGTTTCCGTGGCGCTTCGCGTTACATCAGCGAATCGTTCCGTGACTGCTTCGAGCTCGAATGCCGCGCGCTGAAACGTGTGCGCAACGAGATGGGCCTGACCAACGTCGAAATCATGGTGCCGTTCGTCCGTACCCTCGGCGAAGCGAGCCAAGTGATCGATCTGCTGGCCGCAAACGGTCTGGCTCGCGGCGAGAACGGTCTGCGCATCATCATGATGTGCGAACTGCCGTCCAACGCGATCCTCGCTGAAGAATTCCTCGAATTCTTCGACGGTTTCTCGATCGGTTCCAACGACCTGACTCAGCTGACCCTGGGCCTGGACCGTGACTCCGGTATCATCGCGCACCTGTTCGATGAGCGTAATCCGGCGGTCAAGAAGCTGTTGGCCAACGCGATTGCCGCGTGCAACAAGGCCGGCAAGTACATCGGCATCTGCGGTCAGGGGCCTTCGGATCACCCGGATCTGGCCAAGTGGCTGATGGAGCAGGGCATCGAAAGCGTGTCGCTGAACCCGGATTCCGTGCTGGAAACCTGGTTCTTCCTCGCCGAAGGCCAGGCGCAGGCTTGATCCATACGTGAACGGCCCGTTCCCCTGTAGGAGCGAGCCTGCTCGCGAAGACGGCATAACATCCGCCATAAATGTCGGCTGATACACCGCAATCGCGAGCAGGCTCACTCCTACAAGGGGCGGGCTTTGAGATTGAAGTAGGGCGGGCTCCAGTGGATGCCGCCCTTTTTTGTGCAAGAGCATTATGCAAAGCAGCAGCAACCTATTTCCTGTCGCCCTGATCAGCGCCGAGCGGCGCGGCGATCTGAGCGAAGACGTTTACCGTTTGAAACCCGGCAACAGCCCCGACTGGTCCGTGGAAATCGCCGTCACCCGTTTGGGCATGGCTGATGACTCGGCGCCTCGCGGCGTGCCGGTGATTTTGCTGCACGGCAGTTTTTCCAATCGGCGTTTCTGGTTTTCGCCCAAAGGCCTGGGGCTGGGCGCGTACCTGACGCGGTTGGGCTTCGATGTGTGGATTCCGGAGATGCGCGGCCACGGCCTGTCGCAGCGCAACGAGGAATACCGACGCAATCGTGTCGCCGACTACGCCCGTTACGACTTGCCGGCGATTGCCGCGTTCGTGCGTGAGCAGAGCGGGCAAATCCCGCACTGGATTGGCCATTCGCTGGGCGGCATCACCTTGGCGGCGGCGCTCGGTGGCGAATACCTTGGCGAGCCGGCCGTGGCCTCGGCGGCGTTTTTCGGCACGCAGGTCAGTCGCACCTACTGGCCGTTGAAAATCCCGCCGGTGGAGTGGAGCAGTCGCTTTATCCTCAAGCGTTTTGCGCAATTGTCCGGTTCACGCCTCAAGCGCGGCCCTGAGGACGAGCCAATCGGTCTGGCCATCGAAAGCATGCGCTGGTACGGCTTGTTCGGCCGGTTTGGTGACAAGGACAAGGATTGGTGGGCGGGTCTGGCCGATGTTCAGGTGCCGGTATTGGCGGTGAGCGCGGCGGGTGATCATCAGGATCCGACTTGGGCCTGCCGCAAGTTGTTCGAACAGATTGGCGCCGAACACAAGCAGTTCATCAATCTGGGGCGTGATCAGGGCTTCAACGACAATTTCGGCCATGTTGAAATGCTGGTGAGCAAAGCAGCGCAGGCTGAAGTGTGGCCGTTGGTGGCGCGCTGGTTGAGCGATCAGCAGACACCGTTGCTGGGTGAGAAGCCGGATCTGGCCGCAGCAGTCTGAAGTCGCGCCGCTGAAAAGGGCGTTTCGTTCGGATTGGCTTGCGGCTAAGATATGACGCATTGTGCGGTTCTGGTCATTTTTGGTGGGTGTTTAGCTATTACGTTTCAGCGTTTGTTCAGGTTCGTTCAGCGACCATGGGATGGACTAAGGTAAACAGCGACCGCCGGATCTCGTCTCAACAAAATGCGTCATCCTTGATCGTCTTCCTTGTTACAGGAGTTTTTCGATGAACCATTACCTCACGCCTGACCTGTGCGACGCCTATCCGGAGCTGGTCCAGGTGCTGGAACCGATGTTCAGCAATTTCGGCGGCCGTGATTCGTTCGGCGGCGAAATCGTGACCATCAAATGTTTCGAAGACAACTCGCTGGTCAAGGCGCAGGCCGACCTCAAGGGCAATGGCAAGGTGTTGGTGGTTGATGGCGGCGGTTCTCTGCGCCGGGCCTTGTTGGGCGACATGATTGCCGAGAAGGCCGCCAAAAACGGTTGGGAAGGGCTGGTGATCTACGGCTGCATCCGTGACGTCGACGTCATTGCGCAAACCGATCTGGGAGTGCAGGCACTGGCCAGCCACCCGATGAAAACCGAAAAACGCGGCCTCGGCGACCTGAATGTCCCGGTGACTTTCGCCGGTGTGACGTTCCACCCGGGCCACTACATTTATGCGGACAACAACGGCGTGATCATCTCGCCGAGCCCGCTGCAAATGCCTGAATAAGCTTTCGACAAAGGGATGCGGATGTTCGAGGAAGAAAACGCGCAATGGGGGCTGGTGCATGCCCTGGTGCTGGACGGTAGAGGCGGTGCGCGTTCGATAGCCCGGACTGAGCTCGACGATTTGCAACTGCAGGCGCATGAAAGCCTGTGGCTGCATTGGGATCGCAGCCATCCGCAAACCCAGACCTGGCTGCGCAAATCCAGCGGCCTCAATGAATTCACCTGCGACTTGCTGCTGGAAGAGAACACTCGACCGCGCCTGTTGCCGCTGCCCGATTCCGAGCTGCTGCTGTTCCTGCGCGGGGTCAATCTCAATCCCGGCGCCGAGCCGGAAGACATGGTCTCTGTGCGGATTTTTGCTTCCGCCCAGCGCGTGATTTCCCTGCGTTTGCGTCCGTTGCGCGCCACCGATGAATTGCTGGTGCAATTGGCGGACGGCAACGGCCCGAAAACCGCCTCCGAACTCATCCTTTATCTGGCGCAGTTCCTCACCAACAAGGTGCAGGATCTGGTCACTTGCCTCTCGGAAATCGCCGATGAGGAAGAAGAAAAGATGGATGCCGACGAACGGTATACCCCTGAGCATGGCGCCATTTTGCACATCCGTCGCCGGGCCGCCGGACTGAAGCGTTTTCTTGCGCCGCAGCGGGATATTTTCGGACAGCTGACGCGGATAAAACTGCCGTGGTTCGTCGACGACGATGCTGATTACTGGAACGAATTGAACAACAGCCTGACCCGCTATCTGGAAGAACTCGAATTGACCCGAGAGCGCGTGGGGCTTGTGCTGGAGGCCGAAGACCGGCGTTTGAGCGAGCGCATGAACCGCACGATGTACCGCTTCGGGATCATCACCTGCATCTTTTTGCCGATGAGTTTCATCACCGGTCTGTTGGGTATCAACGTTGGCGGAATTCCGTTCTCCAGCAGCCCTTACGGCTTCCTGATCGCCTGCTTGACGGTGCTCGCTCTGGCCTTCGGCCAGTGGTGGTTATTCCGTCGTTTGCGCTGGGTCTGAACATGGCGCATGTGACCCGACCAAATCTGCCCGCGTCTTTCACAGACATCACGAGAGGTGCGTATGCACGATCCGTTTGAACAGTCTTTGCGCGATATGCTCAATGCTTCGCCGTCCAGCCGCGACGACGATGCGTGCCTGGGCCGCGTGCTCAAAACCGCCAACCGCCAGGTTGGCGCCGGCGATCTGTTCAGCCTGCTGGGCCGCTGGCTGCCCGCGCTGATGATCGCCTTGAATAACGGATCGGCCCATGTCTCGCCGGTTTCCCGTCTACGTAAACCTACTGCTCGCACTGCTGATAAGGCTGATTGAATATGGAACTTGATCTCTGGACTCAGAGCCTCGTCACTGCAATGACTGCGTTGTGGACCAAAGTCGCCAACTTCATCCCGAACCTGTTCGGCGCACTGGTCGTGCTGCTGTTGGGTTTCGTCGTGGCCAAGCTGCTCGATACCTTGCTGTCCAAACTGCTCGCCAAACTGGGCCTCGATCGCCTGATGGGCGGCACCGGGCTGACCAAGCTGATGTCGCGTGCGGGGCTGCAAGTACCGATCTCGACCCTCATTGGCAAGATCGTCTACTGGTTCGTTCTTCTGATTTTTCTGGTTTCTGCAGCAGAATCCCTTGGACTTGAGCGAGTTTCAGCTACGCTGGATATGTTGGCGCTCTATTTGCCGAAAGTATTCGGTGCGGCGCTGGTCTTGCTGGTGGGGGTGTTGCTCGCACAATTGGCCAACGGGCTGGTGCGCGGAGCGGCAGAAGGCGTAGGCCTGGACTACGCTTCGGGGCTGGGGCGCATTGCCCAGGGGCTGGTGATCATCATCAGCATCTCGGTCGCGATCAGTCAGCTTGAAGTCAAGACCGACCTGTTGAACCATGTGATTGTCATTGTTTTGATTACCGTTGGTCTGGCCGTTGCGCTGGCCATGGGTTTGGGAAGCCGGGAAATTGCCGGTCAGATTCTTGCGGGAATCTATGTGCGTGAGTTGTATCAGGTTGGGCAACAAGTGCGTGTTGGCGAGGTCGAAGGCCAGATCGAAGAGATCGGCACGGTTAAAACCACATTGCTGACCGATGAGGGTGAGCTAGTCTCTCTTTCCAATCGGATCCTGCTGGAACAGCATGTGAGTAGCCGCTAATCCGGCAAACCCTGCTAATGTATGCCGCCGCAAAATGCCAGCTGATGCTGGTTGTGGCGGACATTGACCTGACTGTCGGCACGACTTGTTTTGAATAAAGCCCAAACGCTATCCACGCGCTACGACCCCCGCGAGCTCTCTGATGAGGAGTTGGTCGCGCGCTCGCATACCGAGCTGTTTCACGTGACGCGCGCCTATGAAGAACTGATGCGGCGTTACCAGCGAACATTATTTAACGTCTGTGCGAGATATCTTGGGAACGATCGCGACGCAGACGATGTCTGTCAGGAAGTCATGTTGAAGGTGCTGTATGGCCTGAAGAACTTCGAGGGGAAATCGAAGTTCAAGACATGGCTATACAGCATCACGTACAACGAATGTATTACGCAGTATCGGAAGGAACGGCGAAAGCGTCGCTTGATGGACGCATTGAGTCTTGACCCCCTTGAGGAAGCGTCTGAAGAAAAGACGCCCAACCCTGAGGAGAAGGGCGGACTTGATCGCTGGCTGGTGTATGTGAACCCGATCGACCGCGAAATTCTGGTGCTACGATTTGTCGCAGAGCTGGAATTTCAGGAGATCGCAGACATCATGCACATGGGTTTGAGTGCGACAAAAATGCGTTACAAACGTGCTCTAGATAAATTGCGTGAGAAATTTGCAGGCATTGCTGAAACTTAGTTCAGCGCAAATATCTCTTACGTGTAGGCAAGTTCTGATAGACTTGCCGCCGAGTTGTCCCCCGGTTTGCGGGACTGCTTCACAATCACCAGATGGGGATTTAACGGATGAAACTGAAAAACACCTTGGGCTTGGCCATTGGTTCTCTGATTGCCGCCACTTCGTTCGGCGCTCTGGCACAAGGCCAAGGCGCAGTTGAAATCGAAGGCTTCGCAAAGAAAGAACAATTCGACAGCGCTCGTAACTTCAAGAACAACGGCAACCTGTTCGGTGGTTCGGTTGGTTACTTCCTGACCGACGACGTTGAACTGCGTCTGGGCTACGACGAAGTGCACAACGTACGTGCCGACAACGGCCGTAACATCAAGGGCGCTAACACCGCTCTGGACGCTCTGTACCACTTCAACAACCCAGGCGACATGCTCCGTCCATACGTTTCGGCTGGTTTCTCCGATCAAAGCATCGGTCAGAACGAGTCGGGTCGTAACCGCTCCACCTTCGCTAACCTGGGCGCTGGTGCCAAGCTGTACTTCACCGAGAACTTCTACGCCCGTGCTGGCGTTGAAGCTCAATACAACATCGACCAGGGCGACACCGAGTGGGCTCCTAGCGTCGGTATCGGTGTGAACTTCGGTGGCGGCTCCAAGCCTGCTGCTGCTCCAGTTCCAGCACCAGCTGAAGTCTGCTCCGACAGCGACAACGATGGCGTTTGCGACAACGTTGACAAGTGCCCGGACACCCCAGCCAACGTAACTGTTGACGCTGACGGCTGCCCAGCAGTTGCTGAAGTTGTTCGTGTTGAGCTGGACGTTAAGTTCGATTTCGACAAATCTGTTGTTAAAACCAACAGCTACGGCGACATCAAGAACCTGGCTGATTTCATGAAGCAGTACCCATCCACCACCACTACTGTTGAAGGTCACACTGACTCCGTCGGTCCTGACGCTTACAACCAGAAACTGTCTGAGCGTCGTGCAAACGCCGTTAAACAAGTTCTGACCAACCAGTACGGTGTTGAATCGTCCCGCGTTCAGTCTGTTGGCTACGGCGAATCCCGCCCAGTTGCTGACAACAAAACTGAAGCTGGCCGTGCTGTTAACCGTCGCGTAGAAGCGCAGGTTGAAGCTCAAGCTAAGTAATTAGCTGCCGCTCTGAGAAAAGCCCGGCTTAGGCCGGGCTTTTCTTTGTCTGCGATTTGGCTTTGCAGCTTTAAAAGATCGCAGCCTTCGGCAGCTCCTACATGAAATCTGCATACATCCCGCAGGCTGCGATCTTTTGCTCTTCAACAACAGCCGCCACCGCACCGATCACCAGAATCGCCGGGCTTCTCAATCCGAAAACACCTGCGTCATCACTCATGCCCATCAGATCACTCCGACATTCCCGCTGCTCCGGCAACGATGCATTCTCGATCATCGCCACCGGTGTATCCGCCGCCATCCCGCCCGCCAATAACTGATCGCGAATCTCGCCCAGTTTGGCCACGCCCATGTAGATCACCAGCGTCGTGCCGCCTTGCGCCAGCGCCTGCCAGTTCAGTTGACTGTCGTCCTGGGTGTGCGCCGTCACCAGCGTCACGCCGCGCGCGACACCGCGCAGCGTCAGCGGAATATCACACTGCGTCGCTCCGGCCAGCCCGGCGGTGATGCCGTTGACCAGTTCCACCGCAACCCCGCGTTCACGCAACCACTGCGCCTCCTCACCGCCACGGCCGAAAATGCACGGATCGCCGCCCTTGAGCCGCACCACGCACTTACCCTGGCGGGCATAACGCAGCATCAAGCGATGAATGAACGCCTGCGGCGTAGAGCGGCAACCACCGCGCTTACCCACGGCAATGATGCGCGCGGCAGGGCAGTGTTCCAGAACCGCGTCGTTGACCAGGTCATCAATCAGCACCACATCGGCCTCACGCAGGGCGCGCACTGCTTTGAGGGTCAACAGTTCCGGATCGCCGGGGCCAGCGCCCACCAGCCAGACTTTTGCACTCATGTTGTTTTCCTCATCAGATGACGGCGACCGGCTGCAGCTCGGCAGCCAGCAAACGCTTTATTTCCGGGACGCACGAACCGCATTGCGTGCCGCAGCCCAAATTGTTTTTCAAGCCCTGCAAATCCAGACCTTGGCGAATGCCGGCGCAGACCGCGTTGAGGCTGACGTTGTTGCAATTGCACAGGGTCTTGTCGGCAGCGACCTGGCCGCCGACGCTGCCCGGTGGCGCACTCATTGGCGCCAGCAGCCAGCGCCGCAGTTGCTCGTCCGCACGGCCCTCCAGCCAAAGGCTTTGCAGCCAATGCTGCGCGAGGGTTTCGCCGGCCAGTCGAATCGCCGTGATCCGGCCATTTTCAATGCGCACGCGTTTACCGATGGCCCGACGCGGGTCGTCGTAAGCCAATACCGGGCCGTCGATCAGTGACAGGCATCGATCGATTTCACCCAGTAACTGTGGATCCGGTGCCTCGGCGTTGGCTGCGCGTATCAGCAATGCCGATCGTTCACGTCCGACAAGGCTGAGACTTACGTAGGAAAATGCCTCGCAGAGCGGTCGTAGCGCCTCGAAATGCCGTTGAACATCACCCTCGATCAGTGCGAACAGTTGCCAAGGCAATTTCACCGGCTCCAGACGCACGCCGCTGTGTTTGAGTTCCGGCTGTTTCGACAGCGGGTCGCAGGCCGGCAGGGTCAGGCTGTTTACCCCACCTTTGAGAAATCGATCCCCCCAGTGCATTGGTAGAAAGGCCTGGCCCGGCCGTACACCATCATCGCTGCCGACCGCGACGATTACCGCGCCGCGACGACTTTTCAGGTTAACCAGATCGCCCGGCTGCAAGCGCTGCCGGCGCAATTCATCCGGGTGCAGGCTCAGCACCGCTTCACTGACATGCCCGAACAACTGCGCCGCCGTGCCGGTACGGCTCATACCGTGCCACTGATCGCGCAAACGCCCGGTGATCAACGTCAACGGAAAGCGCGCATCGCGCTGCTCCTTGGCGGCGCGATACGGGTCGGTGATGAACTGCGCGCGACCGCTGGCCGTAGGAAAAATACCGTCTTCATAGAGTCGCGTGGTTCCTTGCCGGGCACCGACGGGGAAGGGCCATTGCTGCGGCCCGATCTCGTCGATCAAGGCATGGCTGATCCCGGACAAATCCAGATCCCGCCCGCGTGTCAGCCCTTTGAATTCATCGAACAATTGCGAAGGTTGATCGAACCCGAACAGGCTCGACTCACAGGGGCGCAGACGTTTCTCCAGCCGCTGTGCGAAATCCACCGTGATCGCCCAGTCTGGCCGCGCTTCACCCGGTGGGAGAATGGCGTTGCGCACGTGGGAAATGCGCCGCTCGGAGTTGGTTACAGAGCCTTCCTTCTCGCCCCAACTGGCGGCGGGCAGCAGCAGATCGGCAAACGCAGCCGTTTCGGTGGTGCGAAAGGCTTCTTGCAGAACCACAAACGGGCAAACCTCCAGCGCTGCTCGCACCGAATATTGATCCGGCAACGATTGCGCAGGGTTGGTGCAGGCTATCCACAGCGCCTTGATCTTGCCGCTGCGCACCTGCTCGAACAATTCGATGGCGCTGAGGCCGGTGTTTTCCGGCAACCGATCAACCCCCCAATAAGCCGCGACTTGCGCGCGGTGCTCAGGATTGGCCGCGTCGCGATGGCCGGGCAACAGATTCGACAAACTGCCGGTTTCTCGCCCGCCCATGGCATTCGGCTGACCGGTGAGGGAGAAAGGTCCTGCACCCGGACGGCCAATTTGCCCGGTGGCCAGGTGAAGGTTGATCAACGCACTGTTCTTCGCGCTGCCGGCGGTGGACTGGTTCAAACCCATGCACCACAGCGAGAGGAAGCTCGGCGAAGTGCCAACCCATTCAGCGCACTGCTGCAATTGCTCGACGCTGATCCCGCACAGTTGCGAAACCATTTGCGGGGTGTAGTCGCGCACCAGGTTCTTCAGTTCGGCGAGGCCTTCGGTGTGCGCCTTGATGAAATCGCGGTCGATCCAGTCTTCCCACAGCAACAGATGCAAAATCCCATGGAACAAAGCGACATCGGTGCCGGGCAGAATCGCCAAGTGCAGATCGGCGAGGTCACAAGTGTCGGTGCGCCGTGGATCAATGACGATGACTTTCATCTGCGGGCGGCGGGACTTTGCCTCTTCCAGTCGACGGAAAAGTACCGGGTGGGCGTAGGCCATGTTGCTGCCGACGATCATCACGCAATCGCTGAGCTCCAGATCCTCATAGCTGCACGGTGGGGCGTCGGCACCGAGGCTGCGCTTGTAGCCGACCACGGCTGACGACATGCACAGGCGTGAATTGCTGTCGATGTTGTTGGTGCCGACCAACGCCCGCGCGAGTTTGTTGAAGGCGTAATAGTCCTCGGTCAACAGTTGCCCGGAAATGTAGAACGCCACGCTGTCCGGGCCGTGCTCGCTGATGGTCTCGGCGAACACGTTAACGGCGTGCTCCAGCGCCGTGTCCCAATCGGTGCGGCTACGTGCCAGTCCTTTGCCCAGACGCAGTTCCGGGTACAGCGCCCGGGCCGCGAGGTCGCCGGTCAGGTGCAGGGTCGAGCCTTTGCTGCACAGTTTGCCGAAGTTGGCCGGATGCGCCGGATCGCCGCTGACGCCGAGGATGCGCTCGCCGTCATGCTCGATCAGCACGCCGCAGCCGACCCCGCAATAACAGCAGGTCGAGGCGGTCGTCTGGCGGTTCATCAGATGGCGTCCCGCAGAGCCAACTGCACCCGACCGTTTTCGACCCGCGCCGGGTGATGGTGCGCGCAACCGATGTCCGGCGCCTGGGCTTCACCGGACTGCAGGTCGATCTGCCAGTTGTGCAGCGGGCAAGCGACGCGTTTGCCGTAGATCAGGCCTTGCGATAACGGCCCGCCCTTGTGCGGGCAGCGGTCGTCGAGGGCGAAAACCTCATCGTCGCTTGTACGAAAAATCGCGATGTCACCTTTCGGCCCGGCAATGATCCGCGAGCCGAGGGCGTTGATCTCTTCGAGGGCACAGATATCGAGCCAGTTCATGCCGGCACCTCCAGAATTTTCACCGGGATCACGTCAAATTCTTTCTTCAGTTGCGGCTGCGCCAGGCGTTCTTTCCACGGATCCTGTTCGAATGACAGGGAGAATTGCAGCCGCTCGTTGAGGGCCTTGCGGCGCTCCGGGTCTTCCAGCACGGCTTTCTTGATGTGCTCCATGCCGACCCGTTGCAGGTAGTGCACGGTGCGTTCGAGGTAGAAGGCTTCTTCGCGATACAGCTGCAGGAAGGCACCGTTGTATTCGCGCACTTCCTCGGCGGTTTTCAGCTTGACGAAGAATTCGGCAACTTCGGTTTTGATCCCGCCGTTGCCACCGATGTACATCTCCCAACCGGAATCGACGCCGATGATTCCTACGTCTTTGATGCCCGCTTCCGAGCAGTTGCGGGGGCATCCGGAAACAGCGAGTTTCACTTTGTGCGGCGACCACATGTTGAACAGGTCGTGTTCCAGCTCGATGCCCAGTTGCGTCGAGTTTTGCGTGCCGAAGCGGCAGAACTCGCTGCCGACGCAGGTTTTCACCGTGCGGATGGATTTGCCGTAAGCGTGGCCGGACGGCATGTCGAGGTCTTTCCAGACGCCGGGCAAATCCTGCTTCTTGATGCCGAGCAAATCGATACGCTGGCCGCCGGTGACCTTGACCATGGGCACGTTGTACTTGTCGGCCACGTCGGCAATCCGCCGCAGTTCCGAAGGGTTGGTCACGCCGCCCCACATGCGTGGTACCACCGAATAGGTGCCGTCCTTCTGAATGTTGGCGTGCGCACGTTCGTTGATCAGGCGCGATTGCGGGTCGTCCTTGGCTTCGCCGGGCCAAGTGGAAATCAGGTAATAGTTGAGGGCCGGGCGGCACGTTGCGCAGCCGTTCGGCGTGCGCCAATTGAGGTAGCTCAGGGTGCCAGCGATAGTCAGCAGGTGTTGCTCGCGAATCGCCTGGCGAATCTGTCCGTGGTTAAGGTCGCTGCACCCGCAGATGGCTTTTTCGCTTTTCGGTTTGACGTCGGCTGCGCCACCCACGGTGTTGATCAGGATCTGCTCGACCAGGCCGGCACAGGAGCCGCAGGAGCTGGCCGCTTTGGTGTGTCTCTTCACCTCATCGACGCTGAACAGGCCGTGTTCCTGAATCGCTTTGACGATGGTGCCCTTGCACACGCCGTTGCAGCCGCAGACTTCGGCAGTGTCGGCCATGACCATGGCTTTGTCCTGGCCCTGATGTCCTACGTCGCCCAAAGCATTTTCGCCAAACATAAGGTGGTCGCGGATCTCGCCGATGGCGTGATTCTCACGAATCTGTCGGAAATACCAACCGCCATCTGCCGTATCGCCGTACAGACAGGCGCCGACCAGCACGTCATCCTTGATCACCAGTTTTTTGTACACGCCGCCAATCGGATCGGAGAGGGTGATGGTCTCGGTGCCTTCGCCGCCCATGAAGTCGCCGGCGGAAAACAGGTCGATGCCAGTGACTTTGAGTTTGGTCGACGTCACCGAACCCTGATAACGAGCGAAGCCCAGTTGTGCGAGATGGTTGGCGCAGACCTTGGCCTGCTCGAACAGTGGCGCGACCAGACCGTAGGCAATGCCGCGATGGCTGGCGCACTCGCCGATGGCGTAGATGCGCGGATCGTAGGTTTGCAGGGTGTCATTGACCAGAATTCCGCGATTGCACGGGATGCCGGCCTTTTCCGCCAGTTCGGTGTTGGGGCGAATGCCGGCGGCCATCACCACCAGATCGGCAGGGATGATGTCGCCATTTTTGAATTGCACCGAGCCGACCCGGCCATTGCCGGCGTCGTGCAGGGCTTGGGTTTGTTCGCACAGGCGGAAGTGCAGGCCCCGGGATTCGAGGGCGCTTTGCAGCAGTTGACCGCTGGTTTTATCCAGTTGCCGCTCCAGCAACCACTCGCCGATGTGCACGACGGTGACGTGCATGCCGCGCAGCATCAGACCGTTGGCGGCTTCGAGACCGAGCAGGCCGCCGCCGATGACCACCGCGTGCTTGTGGGTCTTGGCGGTGTCGATCATCGCCTGGGTGTCGGCGATGTCGCGGTAACCGATCACGCCGTGCAGGGTATTGCCGGGGATCGGCAGAATAAACGGCGTCGAACCGGTGGCGATCAGCAGGCGATCGTATTCGGCTTCGGTGCCGTCCTCGGCGATCACTCGACGTTTGACCCGGTCGATCTCCACCACTTTGCGGTTAAGCAGCAACTTGATGTGGTTTTCCAGGTACCAGTCGAGGTCGTTGAGGACGATCTCTTCGAAGGTCTGCTCACCGGCCAGCACCGGTGAGAGCAGGATGCGGTTGTAGTTGGTGTGCGGTTCGGCGCCGAAGACGGTGATGTCGTACAGCTCGTTGCTCAGCTTGAGCAGTTCTTCGAGGGTGCGGACCCCGGCCATGCCATTGCCGATCATCACCAGTTTGAGTTTTTTCATCAGGTTCTCCGGGGAGCGACGGCTGGCCTCTTGTGGGCATTCAGGCCTTGCTCGAGAAATTTTGCGCAAACAAAAAAAGGCGTCCCGCTAGTTGCCTAGCGAGGACGCCTTTGTCCTGGTCCCGTTCTCTCGGGAAGCGCAGCCTTCGTCGTTGAAGGTTGGGCTTTATGTGTGTGTTGAGTGGGGTAATGCAGTGGTTGTGCCAACTAGCTATGACGCCGTAATTGCTGGGCTGATGGCTCGGTTGGAGATGTCTCGCTGCACTTTCTGGAGGCGTGTTGCGCTTTTTTGGAGCGCGGGATCAAAAGATCGCAGCCTTCGGCAGCTCCTACCGTTGCACGCGTTCCCATGTAGGAGCTGCCGAAGGCTGCGATCTTTTCAGCGCTGATGAAACAACAACACTAGCAGCAGAAGATTCCCGAGCAAGGCCAGCAACGCCATCGTCCGCCAGACCTTCAACGGTTCACGCTCCAGCAACGGTCGAGGACGCACGCTCAGGCTTCGTCGTTCACCCTGTTCCAGCACCAGCAACCATTCTTCAGCCGTTTCAAAGCGCTGCTCGGGATCAGCCGCCACCCCACGCTCCAGACTCTGCGCCAGCCATTCCGGCAGATCAGGCCGATAGCGACTGGCGCTCACCGGCAGACCAAAGCGCGGGCGCTGAAACGCTTCGATCTCGCCATAGGGGAAATGCCCGGTAAGCAGGAAATACAGGGTCACGCCGACCGCATACAAATCCTGCTGCGCACTCGGCGGATCACCGCGAAACGCTTCCGGGGCGATATAGCTCGGGGTGCCTGGCAGTGTCGACGGCGCGTCTTCGGACAACCCCGGGCAATACGCCAGGCCAAAATCGAGCAGGCGCAATTCACCATCGTCACCCCAATGCAGATTCTCCGGTTTGATATCCCGGTGCAGAATCTGCCGCCGATGCAGCAGGCCGACCGCACGCAGCAGGCGTTCGGCGATGTCTTGCCAATGCGCCAAGGGCAAAAGCTCGAGCTGTGCCAGAGTCCGTCCGGAATATTCCCGCATCACGTAGTACAAATGCTGACGCTGACTGCACGGGTGGACTTCAGGGAAATGCCGCCCGGCCACACGTTTGAGAAACCATTCCTCGGACAGCAACGCTTGCCCGGCGCAGGCATCATCGCCGGAACGCGTGGGCAGGGTTTTCAGAAGCCACGTCTGACCTTGTTCATCAAACACCCGATAGAGCAGCGATTGCTGGCTTTGGGCGACAATTTCCTGCACCTGCCAGCCTTCGAATGATTGACCGGGTTTCAGCGCTGGCGGCAGAGGCCATTGCTGCAAATGCATCAGCGCATCGCCGATGTTCGCCTCGCCGACCGCATCAACCCGCACCAGCAAAGCGCTGGCGTTGTCCTGGCTGCCGGCCAAATGTGCGGCGTTGACCAATGTTTTCGCCGCACTGCGCAGATCCGGCTGATCACGCAAAATCGCGGCAATCGCGGTATCACCCAGCATCGACCAGACGCCGTCACTGAGCAGCACAAAGCTTTCGCCATCACGCAGTTCACCGTCGAGAAAATCCAGCACCAGATGCTGATCCAGCCCCAGTGCACGCTTGAGCACATGCTGCATGCCCGGCTGATCCCAGACGTGGTCTTCGCTGATCCGTTGCAAGCGGTCGGCGTGCCAGCGATACACCCGGCAATCTCCTACGTGGGCGAGGGTAAAACGCCGACCACGCATGACCAAAGCGCTGACTGTGGTGAGCAGCGGTTGCCCACCACCATTGGCTTGCAACCAGCGATTCTGCGCGAGCAGCAGGCGATCCAGCGCCTGCGCCACGCTCCAGGTTTCCGGCGTGGCGTAGTAGTCCAGCGCCAGAGCCTGCAACGTCGAACGCGCGGCGAGCCCGCCATCGGCGCACTGGCTGACGCCGTCGGCGATGGCGAAGAGAAAGCCCTTGCTCGCCGCCAGCGCCGGGGCCGGAGTGACCGCGCGCAGTGCGTCCTGATTCTCGGCGCGCGGGCCAGTGGCGCTGGCTTCGGCAAAACTCAGTTGCAGGGCCATCGACGCCTCAGACCCGCGCCGCCGTCACTGCCGCCGAACCCCAAGTGGTTCTCCAGCGACGCTTGACGCCGTGCAGGCCGAACCATGCCAGCACGCCAAGGCTGGCGAACAACCACAGGGCCAGTTGATAGCTGCCGGTACTCTGTTTGATTGCGCCCATGCCGGCCGCCAAGGCAAAGCCGCCAATGCCGCCGGCCATGCCGATCAGCCCGGTCATCACGCCGATCTCCAGACGAAAACGCTGCGGCACCAGTTGGAACACCGCGCCGTTGCCCGCGCCCAGGCCGAGCATGGTGCAGACGAAAAGCGCCAGTGCGGCGTAGGAACTTGGCAGGTTGAAACCGACGGCCGCGATGCAGATGGCCGCGACGGTGTACATCGCCAGCAAGGTGCGGATGCCACCGAAACGATCCGCCAGCGCGCCGCCCAACGGCCGCATCAAACTGCCACCGAACACGCAGGCAGCGGTGTAGTAACCGGCGGTCACTGGGCTCAAACCGTATTGATCGTTGAAGTAGCCGGGCAGGGCGCTGGCCAGACCGATGAAACCGCCGAAGGTGACGCTGTAGAAAAACATGAACCACCAACTGTCACGGTCGCCCAAAGCTTTGAAGTAGTCGGCCATGGCTTTAGCTTTCGGCCGTTCAGGGGCGTTTTTCGCCAGCCAGGCAAACAGCACCAACGTCAGGATCAACGGAATCAGCGCGAAGCCGAAAACATTGCTCCAGCCGAACGCGGCGGCGAGCACAGGCGCCAGCAGCGCGGCGAACACGGTGCCGGAGTTGCCCGCGCCGGCGATGCCCATGGCTTTGCCCTGATGCTGCGGCGGATACCATTGCGAGGCCAGCGGCAGGGCCACAGCGAAAGACGCGCCGGCCATGCCGAGGAACAGACCGAGGATCAGCGCCTGTTCATAACTGTGGATGCCGATTTTCCAGGCACCGAACAAAGCGCAAATCACGATGACCTGGCCGATCAGCCCGGCGGTTTTTGGCGACAGTCGATCGGCGAGCATGCCCATGATGAAGCGCAGTACCGCACCGGCGAGGATCGGCGTAGCGACGACGAGGCCACGCTGTTGCGTGGTCAGGTGCAGGTCGGCGGCGATCTGCACCGCCAGCGGGCCGAGCAGGTACCAGACCATGAAGCTCAGGTCGAAGTAGAGGAAGGCCGCGAACAATGTCGGGGTGTGGCCGGATTTCCAGAAGCTTGAATTCATCGCGCACCTCAGCTGAAAAGAGTCTCGAAAGGAGTCATGCAACAGCAAGTGGGGCGCCGCCACGGCCGCACCACCGGCCCCGGGCTGTGGGGCCAAAACGCAAAAACGCCGCTACCTGATGCGCCGGTTGGGCGAACGGGTGAGCGACGTCTTTGTCGTGGGTGGGGCAACCGCCGTTGGTTACCTGTGGGTTTTACATAGCGAGATTTGTGCCAACAGGTTGAGACCGAGGTGCGGCCAATCGCTGGCAAGCCAGCTCCCACAGGTTCTGTGGTGTTCACAAATCCTGTGGGAGCTGGCTTGCCAGCGATGAGGCCCGTGCAGGCCCAGCAAAACCTCAGCCGAGCAACTCACTCATCGCAATAATCTGCTCCGCCACTTGTATCAGCTTCTGCTGCCGGCTCATCGCCTGGCGCCGCATCAGCGTGTACGCCTCTTCCTCATTGCAGTCCTTCATCTTCATCAACAAGCCCTTGGCCAGCTCGATGCGCTTGCGCTCAGCCAGTTGCTGATCCCGTGCCTGCAACTGCGCACGCAGCGCCTGATCACTCTCGAAGCGCGCCATCGCCACATCCAGAATCGGCTGCAGACGCTGGGCGTGAATGCCCTCGACAATGTAGGCACTGACCCCGGACTTGATCGCCTGACGCATCACCCCCGGATCATGTTCGTCGGTAAACATCACGATCGGCCGGGGCTGGTCGCGGCTGACCAGCACCACTTGCTCCATGACATCGCGACTCGGTGACTCGGTATCGATCAGGATGACGTCCGGGCGCACCGTTTCGACGCGCGCGGGCAGGTCGATGGTCAGGCCGGATTCGTCTATCACCTCAAAACCGGCTTCGGTGAGGGCCGCTTTCAGGCGTCCGACTTTTTTTGCCGTGTCGTTGATCAGCAGAATGCGCAACATGTTCGCGATCTCCTGTCAGCGGCGGGCGAGAAGGGCGACGTCGTCGCTCATCGCGTGCAGCTTGAAACTGCGCGCATAAGCGGCCGGGTCGTTGCCGTCCCAGATCTTGCCGTCGAGCAACTGGCTGCTGCGCATGTCCGTGCCCCACGCCGCTACGCCGACGGCAGTGGCCGCTTCGCGATAGAGCTCGAGTTGCTGAACCTGGCGGGCGACGGCGAGGTAATCCGGGTCTTCGCGCAGCAAACCCCAGCGACGGAACTGGGTCATGAACCACATGCCATCGGACAAGTACGGCAAATTGACTTCACCTTTGCCGTGAAAGCGCAGGGCGTGCGGGTCTTGCCAGCGATTGCCGAGGCCATCGGCATAGTCGCCGAGAAAGCGCGGCTCGATGCACGACAGCGGCGCGTCGAGATATTCCGGCGCACTGAGCAATTGCGCGGTGCTGCGACGGTTCTCCGGACTTTCCTCGATGAAGCGGCTGGCTTCAAGGATCGCCATCACCAGTGCCCGTGCGGTGTTGGGGTACTGCTCGACAAATTCGCGGGTACAGCCGAGGACTTTTTCCGGGTGATCGGGCCAGATGGTCTGGCTGGTGGCGAGGGTGAAACCCAGATCCTGTTGCACGGCGCTGGCTGCCCACGGCTCGCCGACACAAAAGCCGTCAATGCGCCCGGCTTGCAGGTGCGCGACCATCTGCGGCGGCGGCACGACCACGCTGTCGACATCCTGCAATGGATGAATGCCCTGACTCGCCAGCCAGTAATACAGCCACATCGCATGGGTGCCGGTGGGAAACGTCTGGGCGAAGGTGAGTTTTGCGCGGCTTTGGTGCACGTGGCGATCCAGCGCTTCAGGACTGCTCACGCCCAGACGTTGCAGGCCGTGTGACAGGTTGAGGCTTTGCCCGTTCTGGTTCAGGCCCATGAGCACTGCCATGTCGGTCGGGGCGACGCCGCCGATGCCCAAGTGCACCGCGTAAATCAGCCCGTAAAGGCTGTGGGCGGCGTCGAGTTCGCCGCTGACCAGTTTGTCGCGCAGATTGGCCCAGGAAGTCTGACGTTTGAGGTTCAGCGTCAGTCCGTAAGGTTGGGCGAAGCCTTGCGTGGCAGCCACCACCACCGAGGCGCAATCACTCAGGGCCATGAAACCGAGGTTGATTGCGCTTTTTTCCGGAGCATCGCTGCCATTGACCCAGGCCAGCGGCCCTGCCGAAGGTTCGTTCATATAAAGCCACCTCGAAAAAAAACGCCGTCGCGGTCTTCGCAAAGGCAAAAACCGCGGACGACGCCATTGTCCTTGCCCACTTGCCGCCATTGGTTTGCGAGCTGATAGCAGGGAAGGGTGCAAGGCATATGCCAGTGACAGCGATTTGCGCGTGCGCCTCGCGCCGCAGGCCGATGCCCGGCTATAATCGCCGCCTCTTTTCGCCGCCCGAGTCATCGCCGCCCATGTACACCCTGGCCCGTCAGCTGTTGTTCAAACTTTCCCCGGAAACCTCCCACGATCTGTCGCTGGATCTGATCGGCGCGGGTGGGCGTTTGGGCCTCAACGGCTTGCTGTGCAAGGCGCCGGCGAACGTGCCGGTGACGGTCATGGGCCTCGAGTTTCCGAACCCGGTGGGTCTGGCGGCGGGTCTGGACAAGAATGGCGCGGCCATCGACGGCTTCGCGCAGTTGGGTTTCGGTTTTGTCGAAATCGGCACCGTGACCCCGCGTCCGCAACCGGGCAACCCGAAACCGCGGATTTTCCGCTTGCCGGCAGCCGAGGCGATCATCAACCGCATGGGTTTCAACAACCTCGGTGTCGATAACCTGCTGGCGCGGGTCGCTGCGGCGAAATACACAGGCGTGCTGGGCATCAACATCGGCAAGAACTTCGACACGCCGGTCGAGCGTGCGGTCGACGACTACCTGATCTGCCTGGACAAGGTGTATGCCCACGCCAGCTACGTGACGGTCAACGTCAGCTCGCCGAACACCCCGGGCCTGCGCAGCCTGCAGTTCGGTGATTCGCTCAAGCAATTGTTGGCCGATCTGGCCACGCGCCGCGCCGAACTGGCGTTGCGTCATGGCAAGCATGTGCCGTTGGCGATCAAGATCGCCCCGGACATGACCGATGAAGAAACCGCGCAGGTCGCTCAGGCGCTGATCGAAACCGGCATGGACGCGGTGATCGCGACCAACACCACCCTCAGCCGTGTCGGCGTTGAAGGCATGGAGCATGGCGACGAGGCGGGCGGCTTGTCCGGCGCGCCGGTGCGTGAGAAGAGCACGAATACCGTGAAGGTGCTGGCGGGTGAACTGGCCGGGCGTTTGCCAATCATTGCTGCGGGTGGCATTACCGAAGGCAAGCATGCGGCCGAGAAGATTCTCGCTGGTGCGAGCCTGGTGCAGATTTACTCCGGCTTCATCTACAAAGGCCCGGCGCTGATCCGCGAATCGGTAGACGCCATCGCCGCCCTGCGCAAATAACTGTGATGTGCTTTTGTGGTGAGGGGATTTATCCCCGATGGGCCGCGAAGCGGCCCCAAAACCATTCACCTCGCAGTGTCAGGTAAATCGGGATCTCAATATTTGCGACTGCTGCGCAGCCGATCGGGGATAAATCCCCTCGCCACAGTGACCTGTGTAATCGGCATTCTGTGGCGGGCATAAAAAAGGGCTCCTCGAAGGAGCCCCTGGGCCGTAGCCCGCCGTCCGGGAAGGACGTGCATGGTAAGTCGTTACAAATTCAGATTGTCGTGTCGGAATTAATGCCCTGTGTCAGCCGACGGCGTGAAGTTCGTTGAGTCTGTGGATTCCCGCAGTGCCGGTCATACCGTCCCAGTTGTCGCCGCGTCCTTCTCGCCAGCCGTTAATCCAGGCTTGACGTACCGACGGTAGAGTAAATGGGCAAAGCTCACGGGATTTGCCACCAACGCCATATTGATATCCGCGCAAAAATGCTCTTTCCAACGGATCACGCTTAAGTCTTCTCATAGGGTGTTTCCCTCACTTGTTGACTGTTTGTGTCGCGTTGACCTCAATCGAGGTCTGGCAGAAAAAACCTGCCGTGGTGCGGCTCGCTGCCGGCGTGGCGAGCCAAGGTGTTGACGCCGTTGCGACGTCAACCTGTGGTCAGTTCTAACCAATGAGTCACAGCGATGGAATGACCGTTTTGTCATAAGCACGTAACAAAAAGGGTGCTATAGCGATAAGTAACCGCGTATTTATTCAATGTTTATTAGCCAAACCCCGGTATGATCGGCCCCGCGCTGGATGATGGGCTTAATTCTTTAGTGAGAATGACCCACGTTTGCGCTGGGGTACTATTCGACGAAGGGTCGCTTTAAGACTTTTTGTTACTCCAACTTTTTTATCTGTCCTTGCATCTAAGCTCTTTTAACCCGAGCAGCGGGGATGGAACGGCACACCTTCGTGCCACGCGGGCGTTCTTTTAGAAAAGCGCCTGATTGAAAACCGGATCGGCAATGCGTTGCCGATTCACTAGCCAAAGGCTCTGGAAATACCATGTCCGACCGTTTCGAACTCTTCCTCACTTGCCCTAAAGGCCTTGAAGGCCTGCTCATCGAGGAAGCCGTCGGGCTTGGCCTTGAAGAAGCGCGCGAGCACACTTCCGCCGTGCGTGGCATGGCGACCATGGAAACCGCTTATCGCCTGTGCCTCTGGTCGCGTCTGGCCAACCGGGTGCTGCTGGTGCTCAAGCGTTTCCCGATGAAAGACGCTGAAGACCTCTACCACGGTGTCCTCGACATCGAATGGCAGGATCACATGCTCAACGACGGCACGCTCGCCGTTGAATTCAGCGGCCATGGCTCGGGCATCGATAACACCCACTTCGGCGCCTTGAAAGTCAAAGACGCCATCGTCGACAAACTGCGCACCCCGCAGGGCGACCGTCCGTCGATCGACAAGCTCAACCCGGATCTGCGCATTCACCTGCGCCTGGATCGCGGCGAAGCGATTCTCTCCCTTGATCTTTCCGGCCACAGCCTGCACCAGCGTGGTTATCGCTTGCAGCAGGGCGCTGCGCCGCTGAAGGAAAACCTCGCGGCCGCTATCCTGATCCGTTCCGGCTGGCCGCGCATTGCTGCCGAAGGCGGCGCGCTGGCTGACCCGATGTGCGGTGTCGGTACGTTCCTCGTCGAAGCAGCCATGATCGCCGCCGATATGGCGCCGAACCTGCGTCGTGAGCAGTGGGGCTTCACCGCGTGGCTGGGTCACGTGCCGGCGCTGTGGAAAAAACTCCACGAAGAAGCCGTTGAACGTGCCGCTGCCGGTCTGGCCAAGCCACCGCTGTGGATTCGCGGTTACGAAGCTGATCCACGGCTGATTCAACCGGGCCGCAACAACGTTGAGCGCGCCGGCCTGAGCGAGTGGATCAAGATCTACCAGGGCGAAGTCGCGACCTTCGAGCCGCGTCCGGACCAGAACCAGAAAGGCCTGGTGATCTGCAACCCACCGTATGGCGAGCGTCTCGGTGACGAAGCCAGCCTGTTGTATCTCTACCAGAACCTCGGCGAGCGTCTGCGTCAGGCCTGCCTGAACTGGGAAGCGGCGGTGTTCACCGGCGCGCCAGACCTGGGCAAGCGCATGGGCATCCGTAGCCACAAACAGTATTCGTTCTGGAACGGCGCGTTGCCGTGCAAGCTGCTGTTGATCAAAGTGCTGCCGGATCAGTTCGTCACCGGCGAGCGCCGTACCCCGGAACAGCGTCAGGCCGAGCGCGAGCAAGCGGCTTACGACCAGACCCCGGACGAGCCGCAAGAGCGCAAGTTCAACAAGAACGGCAACCCGATCAAGCCGACGCCAGCCCCGGCGCCGGTGATCGAGCAGCCGCGCTTGAGCGAAGGCGGGCAGATGTTTGCCAACCGTCTGCAAAAGAACCTCAAGGCGATGGGCAAGTGGGTCAAGCGCGAAGGCATCGATTGCTACCGCGTCTACGATGCCGACATGCCTGAGTACGCGATGGCCATCGATCTGTACCACGATTGGGTGCACGTGCAGGAATACGCCGCGCCGAAGTCGATCGACCCGGAAAAAGCCTCGGCACGCATGTTCGATGCGCTGGCAGCCATTCCGCAGGCACTGAATGTCGACAAGAGCCGCGTGGTGGTCAAACGCCGCGAGCGCCAGAGCGGTACCAAGCAGTACGAACGTCAGAGCGCGCAGGGCAAGTTCAACGAAGTCAGCGAGGGCGGCGTGAAGTTGCTGGTCAACCTCACCGACTACCTCGACACCGGCCTGTTCCTCGATCACCGGCCGATGCGCATGCGCATTCAGAAAGAGGCCGAGGGCAAGCGTTTCCTCAATCTGTATTGCTACACCGCGACCGCCAGCGTGCACGCGGCCAAGGGCGGCGCGCGCAGCACCACCAGCGTCGATTTGTCGAAAACCTACCTCGACTGGGCGCGCCGCAACTTGTCGCTGAATGGCTTTTCGGACAAGAACCGTCTGGAGCAGGGCGACGTGATGGTGTGGCTGGAAAGCTGCCGTGAAGAGTACGACCTGATCTTCATCGATCCGCCGACCTTCTCCAACTCCAAGCGCATGGAAGGCATTTTCGACGTGCAACGTGACCAGGTGCAGTTGATCGACCTGGCCATGGCCCGTCTGGCACCGGGCGGCGTGCTGTACTTCTCCAACAACTTCCGCAAGTTCCAGTTGGAGGACAACCTCGCCGAGCGTTACGCGGTCGAGGAAATCAGCGCGCAGACCATTGATCCGGATTTTGCCCGCAATACCAAGATCCACCGCGCCTGGAAAATCACGGCTCGTTGACACTCTGCTGCACTGGATCCACAGAGCCTTGATTTTTAACGGCTCTTGGATCCGTTCAGTGCTAGCCAAATTAATGGCTAATAGCTATAACTCACTCATGGCCAATGGGACTTCCCCGGAACACTGGCGTAGTGAGTTGTCCTTATGTCGTTGCACCCCGTGCGCCCAAAGATCCTGGGTTTTATCAGCGAAGACGTCTCGGCCTGGCTGGTCGCGCTGCTGGTATTGCTCGCCGGCGGGATTCTCACGGGGCTGCTCGCCTGGGGTGCGCTCAGTCAGTATCAGCAACAATTGCGTCAGCGCTTTCAACTGCTGGCCAACGAACGTTACAGCCGCATCGAAGAACGTTTTCAGGATCAGGAGCAACGCCTCGACGGCCTGCGCCGCTTCTTCGCCAACTCCGAATCGGTGTCCCGCGCCGAATTCGACGGTTACACCCATCCCTTATTGCTGCGTACCCAGGCTTATTCGTTTGCCTTGCGGGTCAGTGCTGCCGAACGCGCGGCGTTTGAGCAGCGTGTGCGGGATGAGGGCCTGAGCACCTTCACCATTCGCGAGCTCAATGCACAGGGCGAACTGCAGTTGGCTGCGACCCGCGACGAATATGTGCCGGTGTTGTACAGCCAGACTCAGAGCCGTCTCGGTTCGCCGCTGGGTTATGATTTGCTGGCGCAACCGTTGCGCCGCGACACCCTGCAACGCGCCGACAAGCTCCGCAGCCTGGCGGTGTCGCAACCGATGCACCTGGTCAGCATTGAGCCATCCTATGCGCGCGGTGTGCTGCTGGTCGCGCCGGTCAATCGCGACGCGCAGCCACAACCGTTCGGCTATGTGATGGCGGTAATCAGCATGCGCCAGTTGCTCGCTGATGGTTTGCCGGACGCGTTCCACGATTATCTGTCGGTGCGCATTCTCGATATGTCGACCAATGATCAGCACGAGGTGTTGTTCGAGTCGACCAATGAGCCCGCCGCCAGTGAGCTGGCGGCTACCCGCTTGCTGCGCATGGCCGATCACGATTATCAGGTCGATATCCTGCCGAGTGAGGCGTTTATTCAGGCCAACCATTCGTCGATCGGCAGCGTGGTGATTCTCGGCGGCTTGCTCAGCCTGCTGCTCAGCGCGTTGCTGTACGTGCTGGTCAGCCAGCGCCAGCGCGCGCTGCGCCTGGTCGAGCAGCGCACGCAGGAATTGCATGAGCGCGAACAGGAACTGCGCGGCACCCACGGTCAATTGCGCGGCGTGTTGAACGCGGCGACTCAAGTGGCAATCATCGCCACTGATTTACGCGGGGTGATCAACACGTTCAATCCCGGCGCCGAACAGATGCTCGGTTATAGCAGTGCCGATGTGGTCGGGCACATGACTCTGGAAAACCTCCATCTGCCCCGCGAGCTGAGCGCACGCGCTGCCGAACTGAGTGCGCGTTACGGCAAAAGCATCCCGACGTGCCACGCGATGCTGGTCGAGGGCGGTGAAGTGGGTGGTCACGAGGCGCGGGAATGGACGCTGGTGCGCAGCGATGGCAGCCATATTCCGGTGAACATGCTGGCCACCCCGGTGCTCGATGAGCAGGGCTTGTGGGTCGGGCATCTGGCGATCTGCATCGATATCACCGAGCGCAAGCGTGTGCACGAAGTGCTGGCCGCGCGCGACGTCTTGCTGAAGAAGCTCAGCGCCCATGTGCCCGGCGGTATCTATCAATTCAAAATGGAGTTCGATGGGCGCTTCAGTGTGATCTACGCCAGTGACGGCATCCGTGAGATCTACGAACTGGAACCGGACGTGTTGCTGCTCAACGCCGAGGCGATCTTCACGCGCATTCATCCGCAGGACGTCATCCGCGTGCGCTCCTCGGTCCGTGAGTCGGCGGACAACCTCAGCCCGTGGCGCGAGGAATACCGAGTGCAACTGCCCGAGCGCGGCCTGCGCTGGGTGCGTGGCGAGGCAACGCCTGAAGAGCTGCCGGGCGGCGGGGTGCTGTGGCACGGCTACATCTCGGACATTTCCGACCTTAAACGCGTCGAGGAAGAGTTGCGTGCGCTGTCGGTGACCGACTCGCTGACGGGCATTCATAACCGCCGCTATTTCCAGGAGCGCCTGACCACGGAAATGGCCCGGGTCGAGCGCGGCGGTGGCGAGTTGTCGGTGATCATGCTCGACATCGATCACTTCAAACGCATCAACGACCAATACGGCCATGCCGTCGGCGACCGGGTACTGCAAGCGGTGTGCGAGCGCATCGGCCATCGTCTGCGCCGCACCGATGTGTTCTGCCGCTTGGGCGGCGAGGAATTCATGGTGTTGTGCCCGGACATCGATGGCGAGCACGCATACATGCTCGCGGTCGAACTCTGGCAGGGTTTGCGCAGTTCACCGGTAGATGTGGTCGGGGTGGTCACGGCGAGTTTCGGTATCGCCAGCTGGCGACCGGGGGAAGGCGCGGATGCGCTGTTGTTGCGCGCGGACTCGGGCGTCTACGCGGCGAAGCAGGGCGGCCGCGATCGCGTAGAACAGATGAGCTGATCCTCGATACACCACAAACCTGTGGGAGCTGGCTTGCCAGCGATAGGGGCATTCCAGTCAGCCTATTCGTTGACTGACACACCGCTATCGCTGGCAAGCCAGCTCCCACAGGGTTTGGTGATGTTGCTTGGCTTGCGTTACAGCACCGAAGCAGTCTGCGGCAATCTCGGCTGCTTGTAGAGGTCCAGCAGCACTTGGTCCAGCACCGACGATGCGCCAAATGGTGCCTTGTCGTTGAGGATCGCCACCACCGCCCAGGTGTTGCCATTCACATCACGGCTGAAGCCGGCAATCGCCCGCACAGTGTTCAGGGTGCCGGTCTTGACGTGCGCCTCACCGCGCATTGCTGTGGTCTTCAGGCGCTTGCGCATGGTGCCGTCGGTGCCGGCGATTGGCAGCGAGCTGATGTATTCAGCGGCATACGGGCTGTGCCACGCCGCTTGCAGCATGCCAGCCATTTCCCGGGCGCTGACGCGTTCGGCGCGGGACAGGCCGGAGCCGTTTTCCATCACCAGGTGCGGCGCAGTGATGCCTTTCTTCGCCAGCCACTGACGCACGACGCGCTGCGCAGCTTTGGCATCATCACCATCGGCGTCGTTGCGGAAGCGCTGGCCAAGGCTGAGGAACAACTGCTGGGCCATGGTGTTGTTACTGTATTTGTTGATGTCGCGGATGATTTCCGCCAGATCCGGCGAGTAGGCCCGTGCGAGCAGTTTGGCGTTGCTCGGGGTCGAGGCCAGACGGTCCTTGCCCTGGATGCTGCCACCCAGTTCTTTCCAGATCGCCCGCACGGCGCCGGCGGTGTAGGTCGCGTGGTCGAGCAGCGACAGGTAGGTCTGCGAACTGCAACCTTCGCCCAACTGGCCGGCCACGGTCACGGTCACGCTGCCATCAGCCTCTGGCACCGGGTTGTAGCGCACGCCGCCGGTGCATTGCTTGGACGGCAGGGCTTTGACGGTATTTTCGATGCGCACGCTGGCGATCGGCGGCTCAACCGAGATCAGCACCCGGCCGTTATCGTTACGGGCGACAAAGCGCAGGGCCTTGAGGTTGACCAGCAGCGAGTCGGGTTTGACCAGGAACGGCTTGTTCTCGTCGTTGCCGTCATCGTTGAATTCCGGCAGCACCGGCTGCACGAAGAAGTTGCGGTCGAGGATCAGGTCGCCAGTGATCTGAGTCACGCCGTTGGCGCGCAGGTCGCGCATCAGCAGCCAGAGTTTTTCCATGTTCAGCTTCGGATCGCCGCCACCCTTGAGGTAGAGGTTACCGTTGAGGATGCCGCCGTTCAGGTCGCCATCGGTGTAGAACTCGGTCTTCCACTGATGGTTGGGGCCGAGCATTTCCAGCGCCGCGTAGGTGGTCACCAGTTTCATGGTCGAGGCCGGGTTGACCGACACGTCGGCGTTGAACACGGTCGGCGTCCCCGGGCCGTCCAGCGGCACCATCACCAGCGACAGGGCGCTAGGCTGCAATTTGCTCGCCTTGAGGGCTTTTTCGACGTTCGGGGTGAGGGAAGTATTGATGGTGGCGGCAGAAACAGGCAGGGCCAGAGGCAGAAGAAGGCCGGCGAGAAACAGTGGACGCAACGATTTGATCATATGAAATAAAACCCTACAGCCGAGGGGGAAAAAGACGAGGACATGGATGAAAAGGTCCTCAGTGGTCACGAAAGTGTCGGCATTATGCCCCAAGGTGTAACCGATTGTGGCTTCCTCGAGGTGGCGATTCGTTGATTTTTTTACAGGCGGTCGGCCTCTGTGTCCAGAGAGGCGGGCAATCGATTGCTTAAACTGGTAAAGTGCCCGCCGTATTTACTTAAGAGGATTGTTCCAATGGCGACTAACCGTTCCCAGCGTCTGCGCAAAAAACTGTGCGTTGATGAATTTCAAGAGCTGGGTTTCGAACTGAACCTGGACTTCAAAGAAGATTTGTCCGAAGAAGCCATTGACGCTTTCCTCGAAGCATTCATCAAAGAAGCCATGGAAGCCAACGGTCTGGGTTATGTTGGCGGCGACGACTTCGGTCTGGTTTGCCTGCAGAAGCGTGGCTCGGTCAACGAAGAGCAGCGTGCTGCCGTTGAAGCCTGGCTGAAAACCCGCTCCGAGCTGACCAAGTATGAAGTCAGCCCGTTGCTGGACGTTTGGTATCCGGAAAAGCCGATCAACGCGGCTAAGTGATACTGAAAAAACGGCGACCTGAGGGTCGCCGTTTTTTTTCGTCGATCAAAAGATCGCAGCCTCGTTTCACTCGACAGCTCCTAAAGGGGAGCGCGATCTTCTGTAGGAGCTGCCGAAGGCTGCGATCTTTTCAGGCTTTACGCCAGTTCAGGATCACCAACGTCAAAACCCCCGCAACAATCCCCCAAAACGCCGACCCAATGGAAAACAGCGTCAACCCCGACGCCGTGACCATAAAGGTAATCAGCGCCGCCTCACGTTCCTTCACCTCGGTCATGGCAATGCTCAAGCCATTGATGATCGAACCGAACAGCGCCAATGCCGCGATCGACAGCACCAACTCCTTCGGCAACGCCGCAAACAATGCCGCCAACGTCGCGCCGAACACCCCGGCAATCCCGTAGAAAATCCCGCACCAGACTGCCGCCGTGTAGCGCTTGTTGCGATCTTCATGGGCGTGCGGCCCGGTGCAGATCGCCGCGCTGATGGCGGCGAGGTTGATACCGTGCGAGCCGAACGGCGCCAGCAACAGCGAGGCGATGCCGGTGGTGGTGATCAGCGGCGAGGCCGGCACGGTGTAGCCATCGGCGCGCAGCACGGCAATGCCGGGCATGTTCTGCGAGGTCATCGCCACGACAAACAGCGGGATGCCGATGCTGATGGTCGCCGCCAGCGAGAAGTGCGGTGTTGTCCAAACGGGTGTCGCCACTTCCAGATGAAAACCGCTGAAATCCAGCAACCCCATAAAGCCCGACAGCGCGGTGCCGATCAGCAGCGCGGCCAGCACCGCGTAGCGGGGCGACAGGCGCTTGACCACTAAATAAGTGAAGAACATCCCCAGCACCAGCCCGGTACGGTGCTGCGCGGCGACGAAGATTTCGCTGCCGATCTTGAACAGAATCCCCGCCAGCAATGCCGCCGCCAGTGACGCCGGGATCTTTTTCACCAGCCGTTCGAAGCTGCCGGTCAGGCCGCAAATCGTCACCAGCACGGCGCAAGTGATGTAGGCGCCGATGGCCTCGCCATAACTGACACCGCCCAGACTGGTGATCAGCAAAGCCGCGCCGGGCGTCGACCAGGCGATGGTGATTGGCGTGCGATAGCGCAGCGACAGGCCGATCGAACACACCGCCATGCCGATCGAAATCGCCCAGATCCACGAAGATATCTGCCCGCTGGTCAGGCCCGCCGCTTGCCCGGCCTGGAACATCAGCACCAGCGAGCTGGTGTAGCCGGTCATCATTGCGATGAATCCGGCGACGATCGCCGACGGCGACGTGTCGGCCAGCGGGCGCAGTTGAGTGTGCGTGGCGTCGTTCATGACAACGGTGTTCCTTCTACAGATGATATTCCCCTGTAGGAGCTGCCGAAGGCTGCGATCTTTTGATCTTGCTTCTAAAAATCAAAAGATCGCAGCCTTC
>NZ_RWIL01000008.1:0-107690 GCF_009764635.1 Pseudomonas sp. PB103
CGATCTTTTGATCCTGTTTTTGCTGCATCACAAGCAGGATCAAAAGATCGCAGCCTGCGGCAGCTCCTACACAGGAATGTGGGGCAAAAGAAAACCCCCGGCACACCAGAGGTCTGTCGGGGGTTTTGGGTTCAGGGGTTTTGCAACCCCTGACTCGGCTCAGCTTATTGGCAAGCTTCGCAATCCGGCTCGTCGATCGCGCAAGCCTTTGGCACTGGAGCAGGGCCGGCAGGTGCTGCGAGAACCGAATCATCACCGTGGTTGCCGCCGCTGGAAACAGCGTTCAGCTTGCTGGTGCTGATGGTCGACTTCTCGGTGCTGGTCGCGGCCAGGGCACGGAGGTAGTAAGTGGTTTTCAGGCCACGGTACCAGGCCATGCGGTAGGTCACGTCGAGTTTCTTGCCCGATGCGCCAGCGATGTACAGGTTCAGCGATTGGGCCTGGTCGATCCACTTCTGACGACGGCTGGCGGCGTCAACGATCCACTTGGTGTCCACTTCGAAAGCAGTCGCGTAGAGCTCTTTGAGTTCTTGCGGGATGCGCTCGATCTGCTGCACCGAACCGTCGTAGTACTTCAGGTCGTTGATCATGACCGAGTCCCACAGACCGCGAGCCTTGAGGTCGCGAACCAGGTACGGGTTGATCACGGTGAATTCGCCCGACAGGTTCGATTTCACATACAGGTTCTGATAAGTCGGTTCGATCGACTGCGAGACGCCCGTGATGTTGGCGATGGTCGCGGTCGGTGCGATGGCCATGATGTTGGAGTTACGAATGCCTTTCTGTACACGGGCGCGAACCGGCGCCCAGTCGAGGGATTCGTTCAGGTCAACGTCGATGTACTTCTGGCCACGTTGCTCGATCAGGATCTGTTGCGAATCCAGTGGCAGGATGCCTTTGGACCACAGCGAACCCTGGAACGTCTCGTACGCACCGCGCTCGTCGGCCAGGTCGCAGGAAGCCTGGATCGCGTAGTAGCTGACCGCTTCCATCGACTTGTCGGCGAACTCGACGGCAGCGTCGGAACCGTAAGGGATGTGCTGCAGATACAAAGCGTCCTGGAAGCCCATGATGCCCAGACCGACCGGACGGTGCTTGAAGTTGGAGTTCTTCGCTTGTGGCACCGAGTAGTAGTTGATGTCGATAACGTTATCGAGCATGCGAACGGCGGTGTTCACGGTGCGTTCCAGCTTGGCGGTGTCCAGCTTGCCGTTGACGATGTGGTTCGGCAGGTTGATCGAGCCCAGGTTGCAAACGGCGATTTCGTCCTTGTTGGTGTTCAAGGTGATCTCGGTGCACAGGTTCGAGCTGTGAACCACGCCGACGTGCTGCTGCGGGCTGCGCAGGTTGCACGGGTCTTTGAAAGTCAGCCATGGGTGGCCGGTTTCAAACAGCATGGAGAGCATTTTGCGCCACAGGTCTTTGGCCTGGATGGTCTTGAACAGGCGGACTTTGCCTGGGTATTCGGTCAGCGCTTCGTAGTACTCGTAGCGCTCTTCGAAGGCCTTACCGGTCAGGTCGTGCAGATCCGGTACTTCGGATGGCGAGAACAGGGTCCACTTGCCGTCGTCGAAGACACGCTTCATGAACAGGTCAGGGATCCAGTTGGCAGTGTTCATGTCGTGGGTACGACGACGATCATCACCGGTGTTCTTGCGCAGCTCGATGAACTCCTCGATGTCCATGTGCCAGGTTTCCAGGTAGGCACAGACAGCGCCTTTGCGCTTGCCACCCTGGTTAACGGCGACGGCGGTGTCGTTCACCACTTTCAGGAACGGAACCACGCCTTGCGACTTGCCGTTGGTGCCTTTGATGTACGAACCCAGTGCACGCACCGGCGTCCAGTCGTTGCCCAGGCCACCGGCGAATTTCGACAACATAGCGTTGTCGTGGATCGCGTGGTAGATACCCGACAGGTCATCCGGCACGGTGGTCAGGTAGCAGCTCGACAGCTGTGGACGCAGGGTACCGGCGTTGAACAGGGTCGGGGTCGACGACATGTAGTCGAAGGACGACAGCAGGTTGTAGAACTCGATTGCACGGTCTTCTTTCTGCTTCTCTTCGATCGCCAGGCCCATGGCCACGCGCATGAAGAAGATTTGCGGCAGTTCGAAGCGGATACCGTCCTTGTGGATGAAGTAACGGTCGTACAGGGTTTGCAGGCCCAGGTAGGTGAATTGCTGATCGCGCTCGTGGTTGATTGCCTTGCCCAGTTTTTCCAGGTCGAAGGAGGCCAGCACAGGGTTCAGCAGTTCGAACTCGATACCTTTGGCGATGTAGGCCGGCAGCGCCTTGGCGTACAGGTCGACCATTTCGTGGTGCGTGGCGCTTTCGGCCACACCGAGGAAGCCCAGGCCTTCGGCACGCAGGGTGTCCATCAGCAGGCGGGCGGTGACGAACGAGTAGTTCGGCTCACGCTCAACCAAGGTACGGGCGGTCATCACCAGCGCGGTGTTGACGTCGGTCAGGGCCACGCCGTCGTACAGGTTTTTCAGGGTTTCGCGCTGGATCAGGTCGCCGTCGACCTCTTCCAGGCCTTCGCACGCTTCGGTGACGATGGTGTTCAGACGGCCCATGTCCAGCGGCGCCAGGCTGCCATCAGCGCGGGTAATGCGGATCGACGGGTGAGCGTTGACCGCTTCTTCGGCCGGGGCGTGGGCAGCACGTTCTTTCGAACGGCCGTCACGGTAGATCACGTAGTCGCGCGCCACTTTCTGCTCGCCGGCACGCATCAGGGCCAGTTCGACCTGGTCCTGGATTTCTTCAATGTGGATGGTGCCGCCCGATGGCATGCGACGCTTGAAGGTCGCGGTGACTTGTTCGGTCAGGCGCGCAACAGTGTCGTGGATTCGCGACGAAGCGGCAGCGGTGCCGCCCTCAACTGCGAGGAACGCTTTGGTGATAGCGACGGTGATCTTGTCATCGGTGTAAGGAACGACAGTGCCATTACGCTTGATCACGCGCAGTTGACCCGGCGCGGTGGCTGCCAGATCCGAATTCGAATCGGCGGCCTGCGGCAAGGTGCCCTGCGGGTTCTCGCGAGTTGTGTCGGTTTGCATGGGGGGTGGTCTCCACATTCTCTATGTTTGTTTGGCACCGTCATGGTGCTCACCGTTCTGTACCGAAGCACTGCAACCGACAAGCGTCGGCGTAACAACTTCGGAACAGTAGGAAAAAGGCTTGTAGCGCCGCATCCTTGCCGAAGTTTTCGGCGCCGAGCCAAGGCTCGAGCCAAATTCCTTCCAGGGTGACAGTAATGACTGCAACACCCGTACCGTTCCGGTCGTTTCCGACCTAAAAAACGGTGCCATCCGCAAGTGCGGTTTGGGCTTTGAAAAACTTGCTTGGTTCAACCGGAAACTGGCAATAAAGCACTTGAGTTTCAGGTCCTAAATGTGGTTGGGCGTTTGAGCGGAAAACCCCATATGTAGGGTCTCTCCCCGCGCCGTGCTACAAGATAATGCGTTTTGAGGGGTGTTGCAACGTACTACCTGTGGATAAACCTGTGCGTAAATTGTGTAAGAAACAAGGAATTCCCGTGTAGGCCGCGGACGTGCTGAGCTAGACCGTTTGTCACCGTTTTATCCTCGGGAAAAACGCTTCAGCGGATTTTTAAGGGCGCGAACCCTATCACAAAAAACCGCCTTGTCCGAACGCATTTACCGACTTGTGTTCCGGCTGTACGCCGTTTATACAATCGGCCCATGTGAATGCGATTTTATCCTCCAAAAACATGACAAAAACACGAGAGGATCCCTGTAGGAGCTGCCGAAGGCTGCGATCTTTTGATCTTGAAAAAAACAAAATCAAAGGATCGCAGCCTCGTTTCACTCGTCAGCTCCTACAGGGGATCGTGTGTGTCTTGGGCAATCCTTTATTAATAAAAACAGCAAGCAGAGGTCACCGGTGGAGCAACAAGCCTTTGAGGTATTGATCGTCGAGGATGACCAGCGACTGGCCGAACTCACGCGCGACTACCTGCAAGCCAATGGACTGCGCGTCGACATCGAAGGCAACGGTGCGCTGGCGGCGGCGCGGATCATCAAGGAGCAACCGGATCTGGTGATCCTCGACCTGATGTTGCCCGGCGAAGATGGCCTGAGCATCTGTCGCAAGGTGCGTGACCATTACGACGGGCCGATCCTGATGCTCACCGCGCGCACCGATGACGCCGATCAGATCCAGGGCCTCGACCTTGGCGCTGACGATTACGTATGCAAACCGGTGCGCCCGCGATTGCTGCTGGCGCGCATTCAGGCGTTGCTGCGCCGCAGTGACAGCGCTGAACCGGTCGCAGAAAAATCCCGCCGTCTGCAATTCGGCCCACTGGTGGTCGACAATGCGCTGCGCGAAGCGTGGCTGAGTGACAACGGCATCGAACTGACCAGCGCCGAATTCGACCTCCTCTGGCTGCTGGTCTCCAACGCCGGACGCATTCTTTCCCGCGAGGAAATCTTTACCGCCCTGCGCGGCATCGGCTATGACGGCCAGGACCGCTCGATCGATGTGCGCATCTCGCGCATCCGCCCGAAAATCGGCGATGACCCCGACCATCCGCGTCTGATCAAGACCATCCGCAGCAAAGGTTATCTGTTCGTTCCGGAAGCCTGCGCAGACCTGGCCCTGTGAACTCGATCTTCCTGCGCATCTACGGCGGCATGTGCGCTGCGCTGATTCTGGTGGCGGTACTCGGTGTGCTGGCGCTGCACCTGCTCAATCAGGTGCGCAGCGAGCAATACCGCGAGCGCCTGGCCCATGGCACGTTCTCGCTGATGGCCGACAACCTGCAACCGATGAACGCCACCGAGCGGCATCGCGCACTGTTGGTGTGGGAGCGGCTGCTGGGGATTCCGCTGGCGCTGAAGACCTTCAGCGACACCGGTCTCGATCTGACCCAGCGCACCCGTGTGCAGCGCGGGCAGGCGCTGGTCGAGCAGACCGGCCCGCATGCGGCCAAAGTCTATCGATTGGTCAGCGACAAGGAACAACTCGTCCTCACCGGCGAAGTGCAGCAGATCAGTGAGCAACTGGCCCGCGCCACTATTTACCTGCTGGCCGATGAGCTGGTGCGGGTGCCTGTTGCCGAGCAACCCAAACGACTGGCGCAGATAAAGGAAGAGAAGGGTTTTGGTTTCGACCTGCGCCTGGTCACGGTGGACGACGCCGACATGGATGAAGACCAGAGCCGTCGTGTCTCCGAGGGCGACACGGTGATGGCGCTGGGCAAGGGCGGCGATTCGATCCGTGTGTTTGCCGGCATGGTCGGCACGCCGTGGGTGCTGGAGATCGGCCCGCTGTACCAAATGAACCCTTATCCGCCGGAATGGCTGGTGTTGATCGCCGCGCTGGGGCTGAGCCTGATCGGCCTCATCGTTTATTTGCTGGTGCGCCAACTGGAGCGGCGTTTGCGCGGGCTCGAAGCGGCGGCCACGCGCATTGCCAAGGGCAGTCTGGAAACCCGTGTGCCGGCGCGCGGTGCCGATTCGGTCGGGCGCCTGGCGGCGGCGTTCAACGGCATGGCCGAGCACTTGCAACAATTATTGGCGATCCAGCGTGAACTGGTGCGCGCGGTGTCCCACGAGTTGCGCACCCCGGTGGCGCGCCTGCGTTTCGGTTTGGAGATGATCGGCTCTGCGACGACGCCGCAAGCCTTGGAGAAGTACCGCGAAGGCATGGATCACGACATCGAGGACCTCGATAAGCTGGTCGATGAGATGCTCACCTACGCACGATTGGAGCAGGGCTCGCCGGCGCTGACCTTCCAACGCATCGATCTGGATGCGCTGGTCAATCAGGTCATCGAAGAATTGGCGCCGCTGCGCGCCGAGGTCACGGTGCAGCGCGGGCTGTGTCTGTCTGCTGCCGATAACGACGACGCCTGGGTCGAGGCGGAGCCGCGTTACCTGCACCGGGCGCTGCAGAATCTGGTGAGCAACGCGATGCGCCATGCGCGCTCGAAGGTCACGGTGAGCTATCAGGTCGGGCAGTTACGTTGCCGGGTCGACGTCGAGGACGACGGGCCGGGCGTGCCGGAAGTGGCGTGGGAGCGGATCTTCACGCCGTTCCTGCGTCTGGACGACAGCCGCACGCGGGCGTCGGGCGGGCATGGCCTGGGGTTGTCGATTGTGCGGCGGATCATTCATTGGCATGACGGCCGGGCGATCATCGGCAAAAGCAAAAGCCTGGGTGGGGCGTGCTTCAGTCTGAGCTGGCCGAGGAATCAGGAGCGCCGTTGAGATGTGTGGTGGCTTTGCTGGCCCCATCGCTGGCAAGCCAGCTCCCACAGTATCTGTGGTGAGCACAGCTCTGATGTAAACCCCGAAACCTGTGGGAGCTGGCTTGCCAGCGATGAGGCCCTGACAGGCGATAAAGATTCAGGCCTGAATGCTGACCAGACTCAACAGCTGCCCATCCTGCACCCCGAACTGCGCCTCCAGTTCTGTGCCGTTACGCCATTCAGCCGAGAGGTCCGTCAACAGCCGCAAGCGCACCTCGCCGGCCTCCGTCCATTCCAGCACTTCCGCATGCTCAAAATAAAAGCGCTTCTGCACGATCGGGTACAGCGCCTTGAACAGACTCTCTTTCACCGAAAACGTCAGCGTCACCCACAAGGCCAACTGATCCCGCGAGCCGGCCGCCATGCGCTGCATTTCCGCTGGCGTGAGAATTTCCCCGGCGAGGCGTTCGGCGCGTTCGGCGTTGAGCAGGTTTTCCAGATCCATGCCCAAGCCACGCCAATGCTGCCTGTTGGCAACGATCGCTGCGGCGCGCCCGGTGCTGTGGGTGATCGAACCGCAGATATGCGCTGGCCACACCGGTGCGCGATCTTCGCCAATCGCCGGCACTTCGCCCAAACCTTCCAACTGCTGCAACGCCGCCCGTGCGCAGATACGCCCGGCGAGAAACTCGGCCTGACGCTTGGCCACCGAACGCTGGATGCTCGGCGGCGGCTCAATGGCGCTGCGTTGAAAATCATCGCCGAGCAGTCGGGCCGGATCGAAGTGCGTGCTGAGCAACACAGTGTCGGGCAATACCCTTGGCAACGGCCAGTGGGCATCGAGTGGGGTGCAGCAGGCGGGAAGGGCGGGGGTGAGGTTCATGACGGGCATTTTGCCGCCTGGCGCCGAAGCTGAATAGTCCACATCCCTGTAGGAGCTGACGAAGGCTGCGATCTTTTGACTTTGCCTTTCAACATCAGGATCAAAGGATCGCAGCCTGCGGCAGCTCCTACAGCGGGCGCGGTTAGCTGAAGATTTTCTGGAAGAACGCTTTCATGTCCGCCCAGGATTTTTCATCCGCGGCCTTGTTGTACCCGATGTCCGGGCCACCGTGTTCGCCGTGGCTCAAGCGATCCGCGTCCGGGTTGGTAAAGCCGTGTTTGGCGCCGTCGAGGCTGACGAACTTATAGTCAGCGCCAGCCTTGTCCATTTCACTTTTGAACGCGGTGACGTTGTCCGGCGTGACCATGCTGTCCAGCGCTCCGTGCTCGACCAGAATTTTTGCTTTCACACTGCCCGGTGTGGCGGGCGTTTTGGTTGCCAGTGCGCCATGGAAACTCACCACCCCTGCCAACGGCACGCCCTGACGTGCGGCATTGAGTACCACACCACCGCCAAAGCAATAACCAATGGCGGCAAGTTTATTGACGTCGGTCTGCGGTTGTTTCTTCAACAGATCCAGCCCGGCGGCGAAGCGTTTGCTCGCGGCATCGGCGTCCTTGGTCGCCGCCTGCATGAACGCCATCGCATCTTTCGGGTGCTCGGTGTTCTTGCCCTCGCCATACATATCGATCGCCAGAGCGCTGTAACCCAGTTCGGCGAGATCGCGTGCGCGGCGTTTGGCGTAATCGTTCAGGCCCCACCATTCATGTACGACGACGATGCCCGGGCGCTTGCCTTTGATTGCGTCGTCATAGGCGTAGTAACCGATCAACTGGGTGCCATCGGCGCTTTGGTAGGGAATTTCTTCAGTCTTGATCGCCGCTTGGGTGAGGCTGCTGACAGCGAGCAACGTGAGGGCAAGGAACAGGCGCATGGTGGGGGTCTCCTGACAATAAAAGGTCAAAACAGCCTAGTCCATTTGGTTCAGGTCAGGTTCAGAGAGTGTTCAGGGGCGGTACAGGGGCAGGTCAGTAACCTTGCGCCATACCCAAACAGCACTGTGAAAGAGGAAACTCAATGACTCGTTTAAACAAACTGCTGCTGGCTTTTACCCTGTTGGGCTCCAGCATCGCGGCCCATGCCGACACCACTTCGAACTTCGCCGGCCTGACCTTCGGCCAGACCAGCGACAAGGTTAAAAAGTCCAACGCACTGAACGACAACCTCGACCATCCGAACGCCACCGGCGCCATCGATGGCAACAACACTTACGGCGTACGCCTCGGTCAGCAAAACAGTCAAGGTCGCTACTACGCCACTTATGACAACGTGTCGGGCTCGCACAATGGCATTAAACTGCGTCAGGAAAACCTGTTGGGCAGCTACGATCTGTTCTATCCGGTGGGCGGCAGCACCAAGCTGTTCGGTGGCGCAACTGCCGGTTTGACCAAGCTGACGCAGGATTCGCCAGGCTACAGCCGCGACAGTGACATCGGTTATGCGGTCGGCGGCCAGTTCGGGGTGTTGCAGCAAGTCTCGCAAAACACCTCGGTCGAACTCGGTTACCGTTACCTGATGAGCAACGCCAGCACTGAAATGAAAGAAAGTGGCGGCAGCAAACAAGGCTCGCTGGATTTGAACAGCAGCGCGCAGACTTACCTGTCGGCCAACTACAGTTTCTAAGGAGCGACAGCGAAATCATTGTAGGAGCGAAGCTTGCTCGCGACAGCGCTGGGTCAGTCAATTTAGATGTCGACTGACACACCGCCTTCGCGAGCAAGCTTTGCTCCTGCGGGTGTGTTTTTGGAGATTCTGGATTTACCCGGGAGAGAGCTATGAAACTGTTGGTCGTCGAAGATGAAGCGCTATTGCGCCATCACCTGCAAACCCGTCTCACGGAGAGCGGTCACGTGGTCGAGTCCGTGGCCAATGCCGAAGAGGCGCTGTACCAGACCGGACAGTTCAACTTTGACCTGGCGGTGATCGATCTGGGATTGCCGGGCATGGGTGGCCTCGACCTGATCCGCCAGTTGCGCTCGGGCGGCAAGACCTTCCCGATCCTGATCCTCACCGCGCGCGGTAACTGGCAGGACAAGGTCGAAGGCCTCGCCGCCGGTGCCGATGATTACGTGGTCAAGCCGTTCCAGTTCGAAGAGCTCGACGCGCGCCTGAATGCCTTGCTGCGCCGCTCCAGCGGTTTTACCCAGTCGACCATCGTCGCCGGCCCGCTGCTGCTCGACCTCAATCGCAAACAGGCGACCCTCGACGAACAGCCGCTGGCGCTGACCGCCTACGAATATCGCATCCTCGAATACCTCATGCGCCACCATCAACAAGTGGTGCCCAAGGATCGCTTGATGGAGCAGCTCTACCCGGACGACGACGAGCGCGATCCGAACGTGATCGAAGTGCTGGTCGGCCGCCTGCGCCGTAAACTCGAAGGCCCGGCCGGCTTCAAGCCGATCGATACCGTGCGCGGCCTCGGCTACCTGTTCAATGAGCGCTGCACTTGATTCGTTCGCTACGCGTTCGGCTGATGCTCGCCGCCACCACGTTGGCGGTGTTGTTCATGCTCGCCTTGCTCCCGGCGATGCAGGGCGCGTTCAGCCTCGCGTTGCAGGACTCGATCGAACAGCGGCTGGCCTCGGACGTCACCACGCTGATCTCTGCCGCACGTATCGAAAACGGCCGACTGGTGATGCCCAATCAGTTGCCGGATGAGCGTTTCAATCTCACTGACTTCCGCCTGCTCGGCTACATCTACGACCGCGAAGGGCATCTGGTCTGGCGCTCGAAAGCCACCCAGGAAGAGCAGATCAACTACAAACCGCGCTATGACGGCCTCGGCAACGAGTTCGCGCGGATCCGCGAAGCCAACGGTCAGGAATTCTTCGTCTACGACGTTGAAGTGAAACTGCTCGGCGGTAAAAGCGCGGCGTTCAGCATCGTCGCCCTGCAACCGGTGCGCGAATACGAAACCACCCTCGAAGGCCTGCGCGAAAATCTCTACCTCGGTTTCGGCGCAGCGTTGCTGGTGTTGCTGGCGCTGCTGTGGATCGGCCTGACCTGGGGCCTCAAAGCCCTGCGCCAACTCAGTCAGGAACTCGACGAAATCGAAGGCGGCACCCGCGAAAGCCTCACCGAACAACACCCTCGCGAGCTACTGCGCCTGACCGGCTCGCTCAACCGTCTGCTGCACAGCGAACGTCAACAGCGCAGTCGGTATCGCGATTCGCTCGATGATTTGGCCCACAGCCTGAAAACCCCGCTGACGGTGTTGCAAGGGGTCAGCGAAGACATGGCCCAGCGCCCGGAAGACCGTGATCAGGCGTGGGTGCTGCAAAGCCAGATCGAGCGCATGAGCCAACAGATCAGCTATCAACTGCAACGCGCGAGCCTGCGCAAAAGCGGTCTGGTGCGCCATCAGGTGCGACTTCAGCCCGTACTGAAAAGCCTCTGCGACACACTGGACAAGGTCTATCGCGATAAACATGTGCGCGTGGCGTTTGATCTGCCCGAGCATTGTTACGTGCCGATCGAGCAGGGCGCCTTGCTGGAGATGATGGGCAACCTGCTGGAAAACGCTTATCGCCTATGCCTGGGCGAGGTGCGCATCAGCGTGCGCGAGACGTTGGCCGGGGTTGAGTTGTGCGTCGAGGACGACGGTCCCGGAGTGCCACCGGATCAACGCGCGCGGATTCTGGAGCGTGGCGAACGGCTGGATGCCCAGCATCCGGGGCAGGGGATCGGGTTGGCGGTGGTCAAGGACATCATCGAAAGCTACAACGCGAAACTGGCACTGGGTGATTCGCCAATGGGTGGGGCGGCGTTCAGGATTCACTTTCCTGCGGTTTAAGTGTTGGCCTTTCTGGCCCCATCGCTGGCAAGCCAGCTCCCACAATGTCCGAGTTATACACAAAATTCATGTGCACCCTCGATACCTGTGGGAGCTGGCTTGCCAGCGATGGGGCCAGTGACTTCACCACAAGATTGTTGATTGCCTCACTGTTCCTGCGCCCGATAAGCCCCGGGCGTCAGCCCCGTCCACTTCTTGAACGCCCGGTGAAACGCCGACGGTTCGGAAAAACCAAGCTGCTCGGCAATCTGCTGCAACGACAAATCCGCGCGCCCCAAATGGTAGATGGCGATATCCCGCCGCAACTGATCCTTCAACTCCTGAAAACTCGTGCCTTCGTCGCGCAAATGCCGGCGCAGCGTCTGCGGGCTGATGTGCAAGTGCGCCGCCACCGCTTCCAGATCTGGCCAGCGCGCACTGTCGCGGCTGAGCAAGCGACGCAGGCGGCTGCTCAGGCTGTCGCCGTCATCCGGGCGCGAGAGCAGGTCGGCGGGGGAGCGTTCGAGAAAATGCTTGAGCGTGCGCTCGTCCTGTAACAACGGCATGGATAAATAGCGGCTATGAAACAGCAGGCTGCTGTGCTCGGTGCCGAAGGTCATGGGACAGGGGAAGAGCAGGTCGTATTCGGCGCCGTGGGCGGGTTTCGCATAGCTGAAGGTCGCGTGTTCGAGGCGAATCCGCTGGCCGATCAGCCAACTGCCCAGTCGATGCCAGATCACCAACAGGCTTTCGGTGAGAAAGTGATCCGGGTCCCACAATGACGCGTCGTCCAGGCTCAAGCGCACCCATTCGTCTTCGCGGCTCAGGGTCAGGCGCGGGGCGCCCGGGAATAAGCTATAAAACAATAAACCGCGCTGCAGTGCTTTCTCCAGATTGCGGCAGTGAATCGAGGCGTGGCACATCATCGCGAAACTGCCGGGTTTGCTCGGCGCACTGCCAAAACCCAGGTACTCGTCGTCCAGCGCCAGCCACAGGCCCTGGATCAACCGGGTGAACTGCTCCGGGGCGATCCGTGCACGCGGCTCGTCGAGCAGTTCTGCGCTGATGCCCAGTTGCTGCAGCAGCCCTGAATAATCGCAGCCCAGACGGCGCGCGCCACCGAGGGCGGCGCGAGCGAAATGGCTGGCAATGGTGCGTTCACGCATAAGCGGCAGATCCTTCCTCAGACGCCGGATGGTAGTCGGGGGTAGCGTGGGCAACAAGGCGGATTTCCGCCAAATTGTAGGACGAGAGCGGGCTGGTTGGCGGAAATCCGCCACAATCACCTCACGAGGCGGTGACCTGGAAAAACCTGCAGGCCCTGATATCAAAAGGCTTGCAGCGAAACGCACCAAAGTGGCACGAGGTTTGCGATACAAGCGACAGAAGCGTGCGTTGATCCCGTCCGGAAAACGCCGCTCCAACAACAAATCCCTCCAGTGCAGGAGGGTTCGCAATTCAGGTTTCGCGGCCAACAGATGGATGTTGCCACGCGGGGCTCTTGAGGAAACTTGCAATGACGACTCGTCAGCCACTGTACAAATCCCTGTATTTCCAGGTGATCATCGCAATCATCATCGGTATTGCGCTCGGTCATTACTACCCGCAGTTCGGCGTGGCGGTAAAGCCGCTGGGTGACGGGTTCATCAAACTGATCAAAATGATCATCGCCCCGATCATCTTCTGCACCGTGGTCAGCGGCATCGCCGGCATGCAGAACATGAAGTCGGTCGGCAAGACCGGCGGTTACGCACTCCTGTACTTCGAAATCGTCTCGACCATCGCCCTGCTGGTCGGTCTGGTCGTGGTCAATATCGTGCAGCCGGGCAACGGCATGCACATTGATGTTGCAACCCTCGACGCTTCCAAAGTCGCTTCTTATGTCGCGGCCGGTGCTGACCAGAGCGTTGTCGGCTTCCTGCTCAACGTGATCCCGACCACCATCGTCGGCGCGTTCGCTACCGGTGACATCCTGCAAGTGCTGATGTTCTCGGTGATCTTCGGTTTCGCCCTGCATCGCCTGGGTGCCTACGGCAAGCCGATCCTCGACTTCATTGATCGCTTCGCCCACGTGATGTTCAACATCATCAACATGATCATGAAGCTCGCGCCCATCGGTGCCTTCGGTGCCATGGCCTTCACCATCGGTGCCTACGGTGTCGGCTCGCTGGTGCAACTGGGTCAACTGATGATCTGCTTCTACATCACTTGCCTGCTGTTCGTGCTGATCGTGCTCGGCGGTATCGCCCGCATGCACGGTTTCAGCGTGCTGAAGATGATCCGTTACATCCGTGAAGAACTGCTGATCGTACTCGGCACTTCGTCGTCGGAATCGGTGCTGCCACGCATGCTGATCAAGATGGAGCGTCTGGGCGCGAAGAAATCGGTAGTGGGTCTGGTGATCCCGACCGGTTACTCGTTCAACCTCGACGGTACCGCGATCTACCTGACCATGGCCGCGGTGTTCATTGCTCAGGCAACCGACACGCACATGGACATCACGCACCAGATCACTCTGCTGGTGGTGTTGCTGCTGTCCTCCAAAGGCGCTGCCGGTGTGACCGGTTCGGGCTTCATCGTGTTGGCCGCCACCCTGTCGGCGGTAGGTCACCTGCCGGTGGCCGGTCTGGCGCTGATCCTCGGTATCGACCGCTTCATGTCCGAAGCGCGCGCACTGACCAACCTGGTGGGCAACGCTGTTGCGACCATCGTGGTTGCCAAGTGGGTGAAAGAGCTGGACACCGACGTACTGGACGCCGAGCTGGCTTCGGGTGGTCGCGGTATCGCTGACACTCGTCCTGAAGACGACCTGGGTGTGGCTGAAGGCCCAACCCCGAGCAGCGTCAAGTAAGTAAACGAAGCCCCGCATCAATGCGGTGCGGGGTGGTGAAAAGCCCTTGTGGTGAGGGGATTTATCCCCGATGGACTGCGCAGCAGGCCCCTTCTTTTTGGTGATAGAAGGGAGCCGCTACGCGACTCATCGGGGATGAATCCCCTCGCCACAGGGGTTTTTTATTGCCTGCGATTTGAGCGTAACGGTCACACCCGCTGACATATCCGGTGATTGCTGCATCGGCAATGGCTGCCTAGGCTGAGTGCATCGCCCAAGGAGCTTGCCCATGTCTGCACCGCTGGCCTCACTGAAAATTCTCGATTTCTCGACACTGTTGCCGGGGCCGTTTGCCTCGCTGTTGCTGGCCGACATGGGCGCGGACGTGCTGCGCATCGAATCGCCGACACGCCTGGATCTGCTGCGGCTGTTGCCGCCGCACGATGGCGGGATGTCCGCCAGTCATGCCTACCTGAACCGCAACAAACGCAGCCTGGCACTGGACCTGAAACAGCCCGAAGCGCTGGAGGTGGTCAGGCAGTTGCTCGCGGATTACGACATCGTTCTCGAACAGTTTCGCCCCGGAGTGATGGAACGTCTGGGGCTGGGTTATGAAGCAATGAAAGCGATCAATCCGAAACTGATCTATGTGTCGATCACCGGTTACGGCCAGACCGGGCCGTACAAGGACCGCGCCGGGCACGACATCAACTACCTCGCGCTGGCCGGACTTGCCAGCTACACCGGCCGCGCCGACAGCGGGCCGTTGCCGTTGGGCATGCAAGTGGCCGATGTCGCCGGTGGTTCGTTGCACGGGGTGATCGGTTTGCTCGCGGCGGTGATTGCGCGTCAGCAAACGGGGCAGGGCACCCATATCGACGTGAGCATGACCGATTGTGCGTTCAGCCTGAATGCCATGGCCGGCGCCGGGTATCTGGCTTGCGGCGCGGAGCCCGCATGGGAAGAGCAGATGCTCAATGGCGGCAGCTTCTATGACTATTACCGTTCCCGCGACGGGCGCTGGATGTCGGTCGGCAGTCTGGAACCGGGGTTTATGCAGCAGCTGTGTACGGCGCTGGGGCGGCCGGAGTTGGCGGCACAGGGGCTATCGCCGAAACCTGAGCAACAGCGAGCGCTGAAGGATGCCTTGAAGGTCGAGTTCGAGCGGCATGACTTTACTGAACTGTGCGAGTTGTTTGCCGGGATTGATGCCTGTGTCGAGCCGGTGTTGAGTCTGGGTGAGGCCGTTCGGCACCCGCAATTGCAGGCGCGTGAACTGGTGACGCAAGTGCCGCGTGGGGATGGCACGTCGCAGGCGCAGATGGCGTGCCCGTTGAAGTTTTCCGAGGCGTTGCCGGCGCCGCGACATGTTGGGGCGGTGTTGGGGCAGCATACCGATCAGGTGTTGGCGGAGTTGGGGTTCAGTGCTCAGCGGATAGCAGAACTGCGGTCTTCCAAAGTCATTCTTTAGTGTCTGTAAAGGCCTCATCGCTGGCAAGCCAGCTCCCACAGGATTTCTGGTGGAACACAATATTGTGATCGACACAAAAACCTGTGGGAGCTGGCTTGCCAGCGATGGTGCCAGCCAGGGCAACAAAAATCTGACTATTCCACCCGCATCTCACCGCTGAACACCAAGGTGTTGCGGCAGCGCCGGCACAAATACCGCCGCCCCTGTCGCACCAGGCTGTGGCGCTGCGCCGAGAATGGAAAATCACTGTCCACGCACGGGCATTTGTAGATATAGCGCGTGACGCTGCGGCGTTTGATGGCGTAGGTGTGGCAGCGATCCGGCGGCAGTTCGTAAACCCCGCGCATGATCAATTGCCATTCCTCGCCGTGCGGCTGAATGCGATCGCCGAACAATTGATGGGCGATCAGGTGCGCAACTTCGTGGGCCACGGTTTGTTTGAGGAAATGTTCGGTGTTTTCCCGGTACAGCTGCGGGTTGAAGCGCAGCAGGTTCTCGTGCAAATGCGCGACACCGGCTTTTTGCCCGCGCAGCTTGAGACTGACAACGGGGCGTTGGAAATGACGTTTGAAAAAGGCTTCAGCGAGTTGGTAACAGTCTTCGACGCGGGTATTGAGTTGCTCGGGCATGCTTGATGGATCTCCAGAGACGGCGAGTATGCCGCAACGCTCTGGACTTGCGAATCGCCGAGCTGCCGAATGGTCATCCGGCAAACGACAAGGCCGCCTTGCGGCGGCCTCGGATTGGATTGGCCTGTCGAGTCAGTTGGTATAGACGGGACCTACGCCCAGCCCCCAGACAATCACGGTGAACGCCATGATGGCAACCAGTACCACCAGACCCACCGCCAGCACCGAGCTTGAAAACAGGAACCCTTCATCCGACGGAATGTTCATGAACGTCGGCAGCCCCACGTACAACAGATAAACCGTGTAGCAGATGGCCGCCGTGCCGACGATCATTCCCAACCACATATGCGGATACAACGCCGCAAGCCCGCCGACAAACAACGGTGTTGCGGTGTAAGTGGCGAATGCCACACAGCGGGCCAGACTTGGATTGGCGTCATACGTGCGCGCCATCCAGTGCACGAAGGCGCCCATGACCGCGACCCCGCCGAGCATGGCCAGGTAGGACATGACGGTCATCCAGACTGCGCTTTCAACGGTGAGCATCACTGGCGAGCGACTACCGATCACCCAGCCGACCTGCGTGGTGCCAATGAACGCCGAGACAGCGGGGATCGCCGCCAGAATCAGCGTGTGTGTCAGGTACATGTGGCTGATGCTTTCCTCTTGGTCGCCACGGATTTCCTTCCATTCCTGATCGGGGTGGGTAAAAAGTCCCACTACGTGATGGATCATGCCAGTCACTCCTCTTGTTATTGCCATCGCCCCCCAACGGAGCGCCTACGGGCCAATGAGGCCGAGCAAGTTCAGGTCTTGGATGTATGCGACCTTATGTCGCAGTATAGAAAGGACTTAACCGCACAGGTATTAGGGGCTTAGAGCAAATCGCGCTGTAAACACGGGGCTTAATCGCCTTGGGGTCTTGCCGGTAAGGCATTTTTGATGCTTGAAACACTTTTGTGGCGAGGGGATTTATCCCCGTTCGGCTGCGCAGCAGTCGCCAAACCATACCCCGCACAGTGTCAGGCAAACCGAGTTCCCAGGTTTTGGGGCTGCTTCGCAACCCAACGGGGATAAATCCCCTCGCCACAGGTGCTTCGCGCATCCGGGGTTTTTGCGTAAAATGCCGGCCTTTCGTCACACCTCACGGATTTCGCGTCATGGGCACTCTTACGGTCAACCAGAACAAACTGCAAAAGCGCCTGCGCCGCCTGGCCGGCGAAGCGGTTGCCGACTTCAACATGATTGAAGACGGCGACAAGGTCATGGTCTGCCTGTCCGGGGGCAAGGACAGTTACACCATGCTCGACGTGCTGCTGCACCTGCAGAAGGTTGCCCCGATCAAGTTCGAGATCGTCGCGGTGAACATGGACCAGAAGCAGCCGGGCTTCCCCGAGCATGTGCTGCCGGCCTACCTCAAAGAGCTGGGCGTCGAGTACCACATCGTCGAGAAAGATACGTACTCGGTGGTCAAGGAATTGATTCCCGAGGGCAAGACTACCTGCTCGCTGTGCTCACGCCTGCGTCGCGGCACGCTGTACACCTTCGCTGATGAAATCGGCGCGACCAAGATGGCCCTCGGTCATCATCGTGATGACATCGTCGAGACGTTCTTCCTCAACATGTTCTTCAACGGTTCGCTGAAAGCCATGCCGCCGAAGCTGCGCGCCGACGATGGCCGCAACGTGGTGATCCGTCCGCTGGCGTACTGCAACGAGAAAGACATTCAGGCCTATTCGGACTTGAAGGAATTCCCGATCATCCCGTGCAACCTCTGCGGTTCGCAGGAAAACCTGCAGCGTCAGGTGGTCAAGGACATGCTTCAGGACTGGGAGCGCAAGACACCCGGTCGAACGGAAAGCATCTTCCGCAGTCTGCAGAATGTCATCCCGTCGCAACTGGCCGACCGCAACCTGTTCGACTTCACCAGCCTGAAGATCGACGAGACTGCGGCTTCGCGCTTTGTGAACGTCGTCAATCTGTAAACCCAATCTCTGTGGGGCCACACTTTTGTGGTGAGGGGATTTATCCCCGATGGGCTGCGCAGCAGCCCCCCGCTTTTCTGGGGGAGCTCCGCTCCCCATCGGGGATAAATCCCCTCACCACAGGGCCCCGCATTAGTTTCTTTATTCAATTCACCAGGAGAGGGCATGCGCGATTACAAGTGGCTGCACGAATACTGTCTGAACCGCTTCGGTTCGGCGGCTGAACTGGAAGCCCATCTGCCCGTTCCCAAGACCCCCGCGCAACTGCGCAAGATCAGCGACGACCGCTACCTCTCGACCATGGCTCTACGCGTATTCCGCGCCGGCCTCAAGCACAGTCTGGTCGACGCCAAGTGGCCGGCCTTCGAAGAAGTGTTCTTCAAGTTCGACCCGGAAAAAGTCGTGCTGATGAGCGCCGAACACCTCGAGCGGCTGATGCAGGATGCGCGGATCATTCGTCACTTGGGCAAGTTGAAAAGCGTGCCGCGCAATGCGCAGTTCATCCTCGACGTCGAGAAGGACAAGGGCAGTTTCGGCGCGCTGATCGCCGACTGGCCGGTGACTGATATCGTCGGTTTGTGGACGTATCTGAAAAAGCACGGCCATCAACTCGGCGGGCTATCGGCGCCACGGTTTTTGCGCATGGTCGGCAAGGACACCTTCGTGCCGAGCTACGACGTGGTGGCGGCGCTGAATGCACAGAAAATAGTCGACAAGGTGCCGACCAGCCAGCGTGATCTGAAGATTGTGCAGGACGTGTTCAACCAGTGGCATGAACAGAGCGGCGGGCGGGCGATGAGTCAGATTTCGATGATGCTCGCTTACACCGTCAACCATTAAGACCGAGTCGCCCCAATCGCTGGCAAGCCAGCTCCCACAGGATCTCTGTTGAAACACAATTATGTGATCGACGCAAAAACCTGTGGGAGCTGGCTTGCCAGCGATGGCGGTCTGTCAGGCGATGGAGATCTCGCCTTCACCCGCCAATTTGCGGTTCAACTGATACCGCCACCGCACATACAGCAGCGCGGAGCAGAACACCGCCAGACTCGCGACCATCTCCAGCACGCCAAACAACTGCCGGTTGGGGTCATACGCCGCCAGTGCGCCCTTGATGAAATACAGATTCACCACAAAACACATCCACGAATGGCCACGGGCGCTGCCCATGATCATCGCCGGGGCGAGGACGAGCCACGGGATCAGTTCGACCAGCAGAATCACCCACGGCCGTGCGCCGTGCAGGTCAGCGAAGATCAGATAGTAGGCCGCGAGCAATCCGCCCAAGGCGAAAAAACTCAGCAGGCTGATGACGCGCATGGCCTTGACGCGTGGCTCCAGCCACTCGACGGCAGGCAGGATTTTCGGCTTCTTCGCCACCGTCAGCCCTCCAGTTTCTGCGCAGTCTTGGCCAGGCGCAGACCGAGTGCGCGGCACAGCGCCACTTCGTGCTGATCCAGCCCCTTTTTGCCGTCAGCCCCGGCGTGATGGCTGGCGCCGTAAGGCGTGCCGCCGCCCTGGGTTTCCAGCAGCGCCGATTCGCTGTAGGGCAGGCCGGTGATCAACATGCCGTGGTGCAGCAGCGGCAGCATCATCGACAGCAGGGTGGTTTCCTGACCGCCGTGCAGGCTGGCGGTCGAGGTGAACACGCCGGCCGGTTTGCCCACCAGCGCGCCGGTCAGCCACAGGTTGCTGGTGCCGTCGAGAAAGTACTTCAGCGGCGCGGCCATGTTGCCGAAACGCGTCGGGCTGCCCAGCGCCAGGCCGGCACAGTTTTTCAGATCATCGAGAGTCGCGTAGAGCGCGCCGTCGTCCGGGATGCTCGGCGACACCGCTTCGCACTCGGTGGAAATCGCCGGCACGGTGCGCAGACGCGCTTCAAGGCCGGCCTGCTCGACACCGCGAGCAATCTGCCGCGCCATCTCGTTGGTCGAGCCGTTGCGGCTGTAATACAGCACCAGAATGTAAGGCGCGCTCACGGCAGCAACTCCAGTACGTTTTCCGGTGGACGGCCGATGACGGCTTTGTCGCCGACTTCAAGAATCGGTCGCTCCATCAATTTCGGATGCTGGGCGATGGCGTCGATCAATTGCGCTTCGCTGAGGCTTTCATCCGCCAGTTGAAGCATTTTGTATTCATCTTCGCCGCTGCGCAGTAACTGGCGTGCGCTGATCCCCAGCTTGCCGAGCAACGCCTTGATTTGCGCCGCATTCAGCGGGGTTTCGAGGTAGCGCACGACCGTTGGCGTCAGGCCGCGGGCTTCAATGAGTTCCAGCGCGCCGCGGGATTTCGAGCAGCGCGGATTGTGATAAAGCGTCAGATCGGTCATGGCGGGTCGCTTCTGGCGTAAAGTGGCGGCTATTCTAACTGTGCAGCGCGCAATCCAGAACCGTCAGAGGCGATGGGTCGCAGGCGCCTTCAAATTTTCACAAGGAACAGGACATGACACGGCGATTGGCAGCGGCATTGACGATTATCGGGGCGTTGATGTTGGGGGGCTGCGGCAACGATTACGGGATCGACCAGAACGGTCAGAAAGTCGCCTCCGAGCGTTTGGACAAACAATGGGTAATCGTCAATTACTGGGCCGAATGGTGTGGCCCGTGCCGAACCGAGATCCCGGAACTCAACCATTTGGCTGATGAACTGAAGAGCAAGAACGTCGGCGTGTTCGGGGTCAACTTCGACAATGTGCAGGGTGTCGAGTTGAAAGACGCCAGCGAGAAGCTCGGCATCAAGTTCACCGTGCTGGCGCAGGATCCGGCGGAGTTGTTCGACTTGCCACGCAGTGAGGCACTGCCGGTGACGTACATCATCGACAACAAAGGCAAGGTGCGTGAGCAATTGATGGGCGAGCAGACGGCGGCGGGGGTGATGGCGAAGCTGGAGGCGTTGCAAGCAACCAAATAGGTTGTTGTGAAAGAAAAGATCGCAGCCTTCGGCAGCTCCTACAGGGTGTACACGGACTCATGTAGGCGCTGTCGAAGGCTGCGATCTTTTGCGGGTTAACCCTCTTCCAGCCACCAGCGCAAAGGCTTGCCTGCGGCTGGCCAGAAGCGCATCTGCTCGATCGGCGAGATGTCCCAGCGCTCGACATGCTCCAGCGCCTGCAGGAAGCGCTGCTCCTGCTCCATCAGCGCCGGGGCGCAGAGCTTGCGGGTCTTGCCGATCTTGCCGAAGCTGATCTTGTCGCCGTCCAGCGTGTACGGTGCGAACCAATGGTTGCAGCCGCCGTTGCCGTAGGCGCGGCCATCATCGCCAAGGGTCACGGTCAGATGGCTGTAATCCATCAATGGCCGCTCGCCGATCCATTCCAGAATGTAGCTGCGGTTCTGTTGCAGTTGCACAGGCTCCGCGGCGCAGCCTACCAGGCCGGCACCGACCAGAGCGGTCAGGGCAAGGCGTTTCATCACGCAGGCTCCTGGCATTTCGGGCACAGATGCTTGTCGCCAACGGCTTTCCAGCCCAGCTCGGCGATACGTGCCGTGGCCGCCGGTTTCTCCGCGGTTTTGCCTAGTTTGGCATCCACGGCAAATTCAAAGCTCAGCTCTTTGGCGCAGCTGTCGCAGTTGACCTGCCAGGTATGGATGGCCAGTTCAGCGAACACGGGGCCCGTGGTCATCGCGGTCCATTGGCCCGGCGGATTGATCAGGTGGCGAACGGTTTCGACGGTCAGGCGCATGGACAAATCCTTGCTGCCTTTGAGGGTGACCAACAGCGCGTCACCGATGCGAATCGAGCCACCGTTGCCGGTCACCTGATAGCGGCCCGGAACCAGCGCGCGGCATTCGGTGAGGGTGTGTTGCGGGTTCATCAGGTTGTAGCGGAAATCGTGTTCGACCATGGGTCCTCCAAATATGCGCGACATGCTAGCACGGGCCCGGTTGCAGAATGATGTGCGCGTGCGACCTTCGATCCGGTTCAAATCGACCCACACCCATGGCAAACTGCCGCCCTCGACTCTGAAGGAACGCAACATGGCGCTGATCGAATGTTATGAATGCAAGCGCAGCATCAGCTCGCAAGCCGCCGCGTGCATTCATTGCGGCGCACCGATGGCGGCGCAGGCCAGCCAGGCACCTGCAGCACAACCGCAGTCTGGCGCCACGCCCGTTCAGGTCTCGACCATTTCGTTCGGCAGTCTGCCCCGCAACAAAGCAGTGCCGGAGGCGTTCGTCCCTCCCGCAACGCAGCCGTTGCCGCCAGTCACGCCTGCTGCCGAAGAGCGTGGTCGTGCGCCGGCCACCGGGGTTGAAATGCACATCAATGAAGACGGCAGCCGCCCGGTCGAAGGCTGGCTGAAAATCATGGTGTTCCTGATGCCGATGATTTTCGTCTGGTTCCTGCTGCGCAACGGGCACTCGATGAAGCAGCGCTTTTTCGGTTTCGGCTGGCTGGCGCTGTTGATACTGGCAGCGTCGCTCTAGTCGAAGTACGCCGCCTGCGCCTCAGCCCTCGACCTGGTTCTGCGGCGCGCCGGCCGCCCAGGCGGCGATGTTGTGCAGGGTCGTCGCGGCAATCGCACCCAGTGCCTCGCGCGTCAGGAAAGCCTGATGCGCGGTGATGATCACATTCGGGAAGGTCAGCAAGCGCGCCAGCACATCGTCCTGCAGCGGCAGGTCGGAGCGATCCTCGAAAAACAGTTGCGCCTCTTCTTCATACACATCCAGACCCAGATAGCCGAGCTGACCTTCTTTCAGCGCGTCGATCAGCGCCGGCGTATCGACCAGACCACCACGGCCGGTGTTGATGAGCATGGCGCCCGGTTGCATGTGCGCCAGTGAGTCACGGTTGATCAGGTGTTTGCTCTGCTCGTTGAGCGGGCAGTGCAGGCTGATGATGCGCGACTGCGCGAGCAGTTCCGGCAGGCTCAGATAGCGCGCGCCCAAAGCCAGCACCTGCGGGTTTGGATACGGATCGTATGCGAGCAACTCACACCCGAAGCCGTGCATGATCTTCGCAAACGTCGCACCGATCTGCCCGGTGCCGACAATGCCGACGGTTTTGCCGACCAGATCGAAACCGGTCAGCCCGTGCAGGCTGAAATCGCCTTCGCGGGTGCGGTTGTAGGCACGGTGCAAACGCCGGTTCAGTGCCAGGATCAACGCCACCGCATGTTCGGCCACTGCGTGAGGCGAGTAGGCCGGGACGCGAACGACGGTCAGCCCCAGGCGTTTGGCGGCCATCAGGTCAACATGGTTGTAGCCCGCCGAGCGCAAGGCGATCAGTCGGGTGCCGCCCGCGGCCAGACGTTCGAGTACGGCGGCACTGAGGTCGTCATTGATGAACGCGCAAACGACGTCATGCCCGTCGGCCAGTGCCGCCGTGTCGAGGCTGAGCCGCGCCGGTTGAAAGTGCAGTTCGATGTCGGCCGGGCCGTCGGCAGCGATGAAGCTGTCGCGGTCGTAGGTCTGGCTGCTGAAAACGATCGTGCGCATGAAATCCTCCTGGAGCATCGACGCGGGCTGCAATCACCCGCGACAACTTTAGCGCGCCTGAGCCTTCATGGCATTGCTGTGGATCAGGCGCTGATCCGCGCCTGTGCCGCGAGTCGATTGATCGAGCGTTCCAGCTCATCCAGTGCGGCTGCGGCCTTGGGGTCGTCCTGCTTGAGCAGGGTTTCACTGCGCTGACAGGCCGCGCGCAATTGCGGGACGCCGCAATAACGGGTGGCGCCGTGCAGGCGATGCACGCGTTCGAGCAGGGCGTTCTGGTCGTGGCTCTCGCGGGCGCTGCGAATGGCTTCGCGGTCGGCTTCCAGCGACGCCAGCAGCATCGCCAGCATATCCGCTGCGAGGTCAGCCTTGCCAGCGGCCAGGCGCAAGCCTTCCTCATGATCGAGCACCGGCAACTCGTGATTGCCGGCTGCGCTTTCGCTGGCCCGCTCCGGCCCCTGGTTTCGCAGCGCGAGCCCGGTCCACTTCAACACCACCTGCGCCAGTTGCCGTTCGCTGATCGGTTTGGTCAGGTAGTCGTCCATGCCGCTCTGCAGCAGCGCGCGTTTTTCGTTGGCCATGGCGTGGGCGGTGAGGGCGACGATCGGCAGCGGCGTGCAATGCCGTTCGCTCTCCCACTGGCGAATGGTTTCGGTGCTCTGACGCCCGTCCATGCCGGGCATCTGCACGTCCATCAACACCAGGTCGAACGATTCGCTCTGCACCGCTTTGACCGCCGCATAACCGCTTTCGACCGCGAGCACCTTGGCGCCCATGTCTTCGAGCAGGGTTTGCACCAGCAGCAAGTTGGCCGGGTTGTCGTCGACGCACAGCACCCGCGGTGCCCGACTCGACAACGGTTCCCCCGGTTCGGTGCGCGGCTGGCGCGGGTTGACCAGATCGGCCAGCGCCCGACGCAGTTTGCGCGTGCAGGCCGGTTTCGCCTGTAACTGACTGTGCGGGTTGGGCACTGACAGATGGAACAGCGTCTGTTCGGTGGTCGGACACAGCACCAGCACTTTGCAGCCGAGGTGTTCAAGGTCCCAGATGTGCTGGTTCAAACGCTCGGGCAGCATGTCGTTGCTGGTGATGCCCATGACCGCCAGATCAATCGCCTGATCGGTCTGGTGTGCGCCCGTGACGCCATTGGTCAGGCTTTCCAGGGTATTGAAAGTGGTGACGTCGAGGCCGCAGTCTTCCAGTTGATGCTGCAGGGCCTGACGCGCCAGTTCATGGTTTTCCAGCACCGCCACGCGGCGCCCGAGCAGCGGCGCTGCGGGCAGGTCTTCGGCGTCGTCGCGGGTCTTGGGCAGGCTCAGGCTGATCCAGAATTCCGAACCTTCGCCTGGCGTACTGTCGACGCCGATTTCGCCACCCATCTGCTCGATCAGGCGCTTGGAAATCACCAGCCCCAGACCTGTGCCGCCGGGTTGGCGCGACAGCGAATTGTCCGCCTGGCTGAAAGCCTGGAACAGTGCGCGCACGTCCTGGCTCGACAGGCCGATACCGGTGTCCTGAACGCTGATGCGCAATTGCACGCTGTCGTCGTTTTCGTCTTCGAGCATGGCGCGGGCGACGATGGTGCCTTCGCGGGTGAACTTGATCGCGTTGCTGACTAGGTTGGTGAGGATCTGCTTCAAGCGCAACGGGTCACCGACCAGCGACAGCGGTGTGTCGCGATACACCAGGCTGACCAGTTCAAGCTGCTTGGCGTGCGCAGCGGGGGCAAGAATGGTCAGGGTGTCCTGAAGCAGATCGCGCAGATTGAACGGGATGTGGTCGAGCACCAGTTTGCCGGCCTCGATTTTCGAGAAATCGAGGATCTCGTTGATGATCCCCAGCAGGCTGTCGGCGGACTTTTCGATGGTGCCCAGGTAGTCGAGCTGACGCGGGGTCAGTTCGCTCTTTTGCAGCAGATGAGTGAAACCGAGGATGCCGTTGAGCGGCGTGCGAATCTCGTGACTCATGTTGGCGAGGAATTCAGATTTGATCCGGCTGGCCTCCAGCGCTTCTTTGCGCGCCAGGTCGAGTTCGATGTTCTGGATCTCGATGGTTTCCAGGTTCTGGCGCACGTCCTCGGTGGCCTGATCGACACTGTGCTGCAATTCTTCGCGGGCGTTCTGCAGGGTGCCGGCCATGCGGTTGATGCCCGATGCCAGTTCATCCAGCTCCTGACTGCCGAGTGGCGGCAGGCGGGTTTCGAGATGACCATCCTTCAGTTGCGCGACAGCTTGTTTGATCTGGCCAAGCGGGCGGTTGATGGTGCGGCCCATGCGCAACGCCAGCAGTGCGGCGCCGGCCAGACCGGCAGCGATCAACAGCAGGCTGGCAAACAGGCTGCGATAACCGCGCAACAACATGCCGTTGTGCGACAGCTCCAGTTCGACCCAGCCGAGCAGGCGCTCGGCTTCTTCCGGGATCAGTTCTCCGGCGAGGTTGCGGTGCTTGCCGAACACCGGCATCAGGTAACGGGTCGCGTCATTGCCGCTGCGCCGTTGCAATAAAGCGCTGTCACCACTCGGGGCCTGATTGAGCATGGTCGGCCCGGCGTGGGCCAGCGGTGTGCGGTCGGGCGCAAGAAAGGTGACGGCGCGCACGTCCGGTTGTTCGAGGGACTGGGTGGCGATGCGTTCGAGCAGATCACTGTCGCCATGGCCCATGGCGGGGGCGACCAGCGGCGCCAGTTGCTCGGCGATCATTTCGCCGCGCTGCATCAGTTGGGTCTGCAAGTCGGACTGCTGCATCCAGGTGAAATAACCACCGAGTACCAGCGCCATCAGGCTGGTTGGCAACAAGGTCAGCAATAGCACGCGACCTTTGATTCCCAGTTTCGTGAGCACACCTATCTCCTGCATCCCGCTGATCTGTTGACTCATGCGTGCATCCGGCACGCGACATTGGCGCAGTGTAGCGATTTGCTCGCGGGCAATCTTCGGAAAAATGGTGTCGTCGTCGGTCTGCGCGCAGGTTGTCGTTGGTCCGACAGGTCAACCTTCGGTTGCCCGATGCCCGGCAATCTTGAATAATCGCGCTCAACTGAGAATTACTTGCAGATACTCATGACTCCTGTTTCCGTTGGCCAGCCACGCATACTCTCCATCGAAGACGACCCGGTGCTCGGTGCCTATGTTCACGAACAGCTGGGCCGCAGCGGCTTTCAAGTGACCTGGTGCCAGAACGGCCAGGAAGGCCTGAACATCGCCAAGCGCCAACCGTTCGATGTGGTGCTGATGGATATTCTGTTGCCGGGCATGGACGGTTTGAACGTGCTGACGCAATTGCGTCAGAGCCATTCAACCCCGGTGCTGCTGATGTCGGCCCTCGGTGCCGAGGCTGATCGCATCAGCGGATTTCGCCTTGGCGCCGACGACTATCTGCCCAAGCCGTTCAGCATGGCCGAATTGCACGTGCGCATCGAAGCGATCCTGCGCCGCGTTGCCCTTGATCGGTGTCCGGCGACCCTCGCGGCCCCCGCTGCAACGGGCACGCTGCATTTCGACGAAGACCAGTGCGATGTGTTCTACCGCGAGCAAGCGGCCGGGCTGACCCGCAGCGAATACCGTTTGCTGGAAACCCTCAACCGCAACGATGAAGAAGTGCTCAGCAAGGCCTTCCTTTATCAGCATGTGTTGCAGCGCGGTTATGCCGCCCACGATCGCAGCCTCGACATGCACATCAGCCAGATCCGCCGCAAACTCAAAGCCATCGGTTATAGCGAGCGTGAAGTGCGCACGGTATGGGGCAAGGGTTATGTATTGAGCGCCGCCGATGAAAGTGTCTGAGCTGCCGGGGCGACATTCGCTGTTCTGGAAACTGGCTTTTCTGCTGGTCGCGTTCTGTCTGCTGATGATCTGGTTGAGCTGGTCGTGGGGCCGCTATATGGAGGAGCGTAATCAGTTCCTCTCCGACGAAGCGCGCGGCACGTTGACTCGCTATGCCGCTGAAGCCGAGCGCGCCTGGCAGCGTGGCGAACGCGACGGTGTCGACAGCTGGTTGCAGAGCATGGAGTTGCGCGAAGCCGGTTGGGTCGGGGTGATCAGCGGTAATTTGCAGTCGCTGAGCAATGAGCCGTTGAACGAGCAGGAAATCCAGCACATGACCTTCTTGCGCGGTCTCGACTGGCCGATTCACAAGCAGGGACGGCCGTGGCTGCGTATTCCATTCCCCAAGGATCCATCTGCCGGCAGTCTGGTGATTGAATTGCCCGAGCGTTTTTTGCCGGGCAAATACAGGCTGTTCTGGCGGGTGGTCACCAACGGTGTGATTCCGGGGCTGTTCACCTTGTTGCTGTGCGTCGGCCTGTATCGCCTGCTGGTGGTGCCACTGAACAACTTGCGCGAACAGGCCAATGCCTGGCGCGCCGATCAATTGAATGTGCGCCTGTCGAGCGGGATCACTCAGCGCCCGGATGAACTGGGTGAATTGGCCAGGGCGTTTGACTCGATGTCCGAGCGCCTGCAATCGACCGTCGCCCTGCAACAGCAATTGCTCCGCGACCTGTCCCACGAATTGCGCACGCCGCTGAGCCGCCTGCGCGTGGCCAGCGAAAGTGAACAAGGTCTGCCGCAATTGCGCGATCGCATCGGGCGTGAAGTCGACGGCATGCAACGGCTGGTCGAAGACACCTTGCAACTGGCTTGGCTCGACACCGACCGCACGCCACTGCCGGACGAGGCAATTCAGATTCAGGCGCTGTGGGAAATGCTTACCGACAACGCCTGTTATGAAAGTGGCTGGCCGAGCCTGCAATTGCAGTGTTCGGTGGAGGCATCGTGCTGGGTGCGCGGCAATCTGAATACCTTGGCGCAGGCGCTGGAGAACATTCTGCGCAATGCCATCCGGCATTCGCCAGCGGGCGGGATTGTGCGGCTCGATGGACGACGCGAGGGCGATTACTGGCATTTGTGGCTCGAAGATCAGGGCGGCGGGGTGGCTGAGTCCGATCTGCAGCGGATCTTCCTGCCGTTCACCCGCCTCGACGGCTCGCGGCCTGGCGACGGCGGGTTTGGCCTGGGGCTGAGCATTGCGCGCAACGCCGTGCAGCGTCAGGGTGGGAGTATTTGGGCGGAGAATAGCGGGGCGGGGTTGCGGCTGAATGTGCGGTTATTGGCGGATGATTGCGGTGCTGCGGCAGACGCTTTCGCGAGCAAGCCCGCTCCCACATTGGATTTGCGTTCACCGCAGATCGTCTGAACAAATCACATCCCTTGTAGGAGTGAGTCTGCTCGCGATGTAGTCCATCGGGGGCAGCATTCCCCCTGGCTGCGCGGGAGCGCTCGCCTTTTTTTGTACGACATTTCCCAAGCAGTATCGGCGGTCATTTCTAGCGTCCTGAACAGTTTAGGCTCGTGCTTCACCTAATCTTTCAGGAATTACGCATGAACGCATCTAGCTTGACCGGCAGCTCTGACGGCGATCGTTTCAACGAAGTGCTTGCCCTGATTCACAGCTCCAGACACAAGGCTATGCAGGCGGTGAATACTCACCTGATTGATCTTTATTGGCAGGTGGGGGCGCATATCAGTCGCAAGATTGAGCAGGCGGATTGGGGGGATTTTGTTATTAGTCAGTTGGCTGCTCATCTGGCGCATACCCAGCCGGGACTGCGCGGTTTCACTCGCCCAAATCTCTTCAGAATGCGCCAGTTTTATGAAGCTTATCGGGACGATCCAATTGTCTCACCACTGGTGAGACAATTGCCGTGGACGCATAACATGATCATTTTGAGCCAAAGCAAACACCCACAGGAGAGGGGCTTTTACCTGCGAATGGCTGCTCAGGAAAAGTGGTCGAAGCGCGAGTTGGAGCGCCAATTTAAATCAGCTTTGTTCGAACGAAGCGTCACCGATCCGGCAAAAGCCTCCGCCGCGCTGAAACAATCCCACCCCGCAGCGCTCGAGATTTTCCGCGATTCCTACATGATCGAATTTCTCGACTTGCCCAGCCCCCATTCTGAAACCGATCTGCACCAAGGCCTGCTATCGCGCCTCAAGGAATTCTTGTGCGAGCTGGGCCGCGATTTCTGTTTTGTCGGCTCCGAGTACCCACTGCAAGTCGGCGGGAGGGATTTCTCTCTCGATCTTCTGTTCTTCCACCGAGGGCTCAACTGCCTTGTAGCCATTGAACTGAAGGTCGGCCGTTTTGAGCCGGAATACCTCGGCAAGCTGGATTTCTATTTGGAGGCGCTAGATCGCAATGTCCGCAAGCCTCACGAAAGCCCGGCCATCGGTGTCCTGCTGTGTGCAAGCAAAGAAGATGAGGTCGTCGAGTACGCCCTCAATCGCAGCCTTTCGCCCGCCTTAATAGCCGAATATCAAACGTGCTTACCGGATAAGCAATTACTGCAGGCCAAGTTGCATGAGTTTTATGCACTGGATACGGCGCACACAGAAAATAGCGACTAACGGCCGCTTATTCCCATAAACCATAAGCACCGCACTTTGCGTGATATGGCCTGCGCGGGTTTGCCGGTATGATAGGCGCCCCCGCACGTCTGGATTGCGAATACGCCATGACCCTGCAGTACCCAACCATCGCCGATTGCGTCGGCAACACTCCGCTGGTGCGTTTGCAGCGCCTGCCCGGTGCCACCAGCAACACCCTGTTGCTCAAGCTCGAAGGGAATAACCCGGCGGGTTCGGTCAAGGACCGTCCGGCGCTGTCGATGATCACCCGTGCCGAATTGCGCGGGCAGATCCACGCCGGCGATACGCTGATCGAAGCGACCTCGGGTAACACCGGCATTGCGTTGGCCATGGCCGCCGCGATCAAGGGTTACAAGATGATCCTGATCATGCCCGACAACTCCAGTGCCGAGCGCAAAGCGGCGATGACCGCCTACGGTGCCGAGCTGATTCTGGTCAGCCAGGAAGAGGGCATGGAAGGCGCGCGCGACCTTGCGCAGCGCATGGAAGCCGAAGGCCGTGGCAAGGTGCTCGATCAGTTCGCCAATGGTGACAATCCTGAAGCGCACTACACCACCACCGGCCCGGAAATCTGGCGGCAGACCCAGGGCACCATCACCCATTTCGTCAGTTCGATGGGCACCACCGGTACCATCATGGGCGTTTCGCGCTACTTGAAAGAGCAGAGCGACAGCGTGCAGATCGTCGGTTTGCAGCCGATGGAAGGCTCGGCCATTCCCGGTATCCGTCGCTGGCCGCAGGAATACCTGCCGAAGATTTATCAGGCTGATCGCGTTGATCGCATCGTCGACATGGCGCAAAGCGAGGCCGAGGACGTCACCCGTCGTCTGGCCCGCGAAGAAGGCATCTTCTGCGGCGTGTCCTCGGGCGGTGCGGTGGCAGCGATGCTGCGCCTGTCCAAAGAAGTTGAAAACGCGGTGATCGTCGCGATCATCTGCGACCGTGGCGACCGTTATCTGTCGACCGGCATTTTCGACGCGCCCAACTGATGGCCAAGCACGAGAGAGGCCTGCGCTTTCAGCCCACTGGCGGAAGCAAGGCTGCGCAAATCCCGACCGGCAAAAAGCAGCGCTTGAACATCGAGCGCCTGGCCAATGACGGTCGCGGCATCGCGTTTTTCGAAGGTAAAACCTGGTTCGTCCTCGGCGCCCTTGCCGGTGAAGAGGTCGAAGCGCGGGTGCTCGGCGCCCACGGCAAAGTGGTCGAGGCGCGCACCGAGCGCGTGTTCAAGGCCAGCGAATTGCGTCGCCCGGCGCCGTGCCAGCACGCCGGCCGTTGCGGCGGTTGCAGCGTTCAGCATTTGCCCCACAGCGAACAGCTTGCCCTGAAACAGCGCATGCTCGCCGAGCAATTGTCGCGCGTTGCCGGTGTCGAACCTGAAGAATGGGCAGCACCGCTGACCGGCCCCGAATTCGGCTATCGCCGTCGTGCCCGGATCGCGGTGCGCTGGGACATGAAGGCGAAGAAACTCGAAGTCGGTTTTCGCGCCGCCGGCAGCCAGGACATTGTCGCGATCAGCGAATGCCCGGTGCTGGTACAGCCCTTGCAACCGATCATGACCCGTTTGCCGGAGATGCTCCGTCGCTTGAGCAAGCCGCAAGCATTGGGTCACGTCGAGTTGTTCAGCGGCTCGTCACTGGCGGTGTTGCTGCGGCACATGGCGCCGTTGTCCGAGGCGGATCTGAGCATCCTCAAGGACTTCTGCCAGTTCCATGAAGCGCAACTCTGGCTGCATGGCGAAGGCGAGCCGCAACCGGTCGATGCCTCGCAAGCGCTGGGCTATCGCCTCGAGCAGTGGGATCTCGATCTGGCGTATCGGCCCGGTGACTTTATCCAGGTCAACGCCGGCGTCAACGAAGCGATGGTGGCGCAGGCGCTGGACTGGCTGAAACCACGTAGCGATGAGCGTGTGCTGGACCTGTTCTGCGGCTTGGGCAACTTCGCCTTGCCGCTGGCCAAGTCCGTGCGTGAAGTGGTGGCGGTCGAAGGCGTGCAGACCATGGTCGATCGTGCCGAAGCCAACGCCGCCAGTAACAATTTGCATAACACAAAGTTTTTTCAAGCCGATTTATCCCAGCCTTTGAGCCATGCTCAGTGGGTCGGAAATGGTTTTTCTGCGGTACTCTTGGACCCACCGCGTGACGGTGCTTTCGAGGTGGTGCGCAAGCTCGCGACCCTGGGCGCGAAACGGTTGGTGTACGTGTCGTGCAACCCTGCAACTCTGGCGCGCGATACGGTCGAATTGATCAAGCAGGGCTACCGGTTAAAACGTGCCGGGATTCTCGATATGTTTCCTCAGACGGCACATGTCGAGGCCATGGCGTTATTTGAAGCGAGCCAGGATGGCTCGTCTGAATCCGTCTGATCTGTCCGCGCAGCGCTCGCATTAGCCCCGCGAGCGTAAACGGACAGTAGAGGTCAGCGATTTGACGCATTGAATCTGCGTCGTAGGGAAGGTAAAGCAAGATGGTACAGGTGAGAGCACACCAGCCGATCAACACTGACGGCAGTATCAATCTCGAGGCTTGGCTCGATCACGCGGTCAGTGTCGATCTGGCACTGGATCGCGAAGCCTTGAAAGAAGCCTGCGAGTTCGCTCGCGAGGCCGAACAACAGTCCAATGCCAAGAAGAATCTGTGGGCCGAAGGCTCCGGCAGTTTCAGTACTGGTCTGGAGATCGCCGAGATTCTCGCCGACCTCAAGCTCGATCAGGATTCGCTGGTCGCGGCGGTCCTGTATCGCGGCGTACGCGAGGGCCAGATCGAACTCGCGGCCATCGGCCAGCGTTTCGGCCCGGTGGTGGCCAAGCTGATCGATGGCGTGCAGCGCATGGCGGCCATCAGTGACAGCCTCAGCCCGCGCCAATCGATGGTCATGGGCACGCAAGGGCAGGTGGAAAACCTGCGCAAAATGCTCGTGGCGATGGTCGACGACGTCCGTGTTGCGCTGATCAAACTCGCCGAACGTACCTGCGCCATCCGTGCGGTGAAAACCGCCGATGACGAAAAGCGTAACCGTGTCGCCCGCGAAGTCTTCGACATCTATGCGCCGCTTGCGCATCGCCTCGGCATCGGTCATATCAAATGGGAACTGGAGGACTTGTCCTTCCGTTATCTCGAGCCGGATCAATACAAACAGATCGCCAAGTTGCTCCACGAGCGACGGCTTGATCGCGAGCGTTTCATCGCCGACGTGATGACCCAGCTCAAAGACGAATTGCAGGCCACCGGCGTCGACGCCGACATCAGCGGCCGGGCCAAACACATCTACTCGATCTGGCGCAAAATGCAGCGCAAGGGTCTGGAATTCAGCCAGATCTACGACGTGCGTGCGGTGCGTGTGCTGGTGCCGGAAATGCGCGACTGCTACACCGCGCTCGGTATCGTCCATACCTTGTGGCGGCACATTCCGAAAGAATTCGACGACTACATCGCCAACCCGAAAGAGAACGGCTACCGCTCGCTGCACACCGCGGTGATCGGCCCTGAGGGTAAGGTGCTTGAGGTGCAGATCCGCACGCACTCGATGCACGAAGAAGCCGAGCTCGGCGTCTGCGCGCACTGGCGCTACAAGGGCACCGACGTCAAATCCGGTTCGAACCACTACGAAGAGAAAATCTCCTGGCTGCGTCAGGTGCTCGAGTGGCACGAAGAACTCGGCGACATCGGTGGTCTGGCGGAGCAGCTGCGTGTCGATATCGAACCGGATCGGGTTTACATCTTTACCCCTGACGGTCACGCAATCGACTTGCCCAAAGGCGCGACGCCGCTGGACTTCGCTTACCGCGTGCACACCGAAATCGGTCACAACTGCCGTGGCGCGAAGATCAACGGGCGCATCGTCCCGCTCAACTACAGCCTGCAGACCGGTGAGCAGGTCGAGATCATCACCAGTAAGCACGGCACGCCGAGCCGCGACTGGCTGAACTCGAACCTCGGTTACGTCACCACCTCGCGGGCGCGGGCGAAGATCGTTCACTGGTTCAAATTGCAGGCGCGCGATCAGAACGTTGCGGCCGGTAAAACCCTGATCGAACGCGAACTGACACGCCTCGGCCTGCCAGCGGTGGATTTCGACAAGCTGGCCGACAAGGCCAACATGAAAACCGCCGAAGACATGTTCGCCGCCCTCGGTGCCGGCGACTTGCGCCTGGCGCAATTGGTCAACCTGGCGCAGCAACTGGTCGAGCCGGAGCGCGGCAACGAACAGCTGGAGCTGATCCCGCGCAAAGCCACCGGTTACAAACCGGGCAAGCGCGGCGACATTCAGATCCAGGGCGTCGGCAACCTGATGACGCAGATGGCCGGCTGCTGCCAGCCGCTGCCGGGCGATGCGATTGTCGGTTACATCACTCAGGGCCGTGGTGTGAGCATTCACCGTCAGGACTGCGCCTCGGTGCTGCAACTGTCGGGACGCGAGCCAGAGCGGATCATTCAGGTCAGCTGGGGCCCGGTGCCGGTGCTCACCTATCCGGTGGACATCATCATCCGCGCCTACGACCGCTCGGGTTTGCTGCGTGATGTTTCGCAGGTGTTGCTCAACGAGCGCATCAACGTGCTGGCGGTCAACACCCGCTCGAACAAGGAAGACAACACCGCGCTGATGTCCCTGACCATCGAGATCCCGGGGCTGGATGCGCTGGGGCGGTTGCTGGGGCGTATATCGCAGTTGCCGAACATCATCGAAACACGGCGCAACCGTACCCCGTGAAGATGCGCCGAGCCTTTGTGGGAGCTGGCTTGCCAGCGATTGCATCACCTCGATTGTCCTGAAACACCGTGGTGCCTGCATCGCTGGCAAGCCAGCTCCCACAGGTTTTTGCAGAGTTAAATAAATGTATTCACTTGAAGACCTGCTCCACTTGATGAACCGCCTGCGCGATCCGCAGTACGGTTGCCCGTGGGACATCAAGCAAACCTACGCGACCATCGTCCCGCACACCCTCGAAGAAGCTTACGAAGTGGCAGATGCCATCGAGCGTGGCGACTTCGATCATCTGCAGGGCGAGCTTGGCGATCTGCTGTTTCAGGTCGTCTATTACAGCCAGTTGGCCAAGGAAGAAGGGCGCTTCGAATTCGCCGGGGTGATCGACAGCATCACCCGCAAACTGATCCGTCGTCATCCCCACGTGTTCCCCACCGGTGATCTGTACGCGCCGCTCGACGTACCGCGCTTGAGCGAAGAACAGGTCAAGCAGCGCTGGGAAGAGATCAAGGCCGAAGAACGCGCCGAGAAGTCCGCCGCCCCCGAGCAACTGTCGCTGCTCGACGACGTGCCGGCCACGCTGCCGGCTCTGTCGCGTTCAGCCAAGTTGCAGAAGCGTGCCGGGCAGGTCGGTTTCGACTGGCCGGAGGCCTTGCCGGTGTTCGACAAGGTGCGCGAAGAACTCGATGAAGTCCTCGAAGCGATGTCCGAAAACGATCCGGTGGCCGTGGCTGACGAGATCGGCGATTTGCTGTTTTCCGTGGTCAATCTGGCCAGGCATCTGAAGGTCGACCCGGAAACCGCGCTGCGTGGCGCCAACGGCAAGTTCGAAAGACGTTTCCGATTTATCGAACAGGCATTGCGCGACACCCACCGTCCCATAGAAGATTGCACCCTCGAAGAGTTGGACGCCCTGTGGGGCGAAGCCAAACGTCAGGAAAAGAATGCGCCCAGCTGCGGCTGAGCAACTGCCCAAGTGAGTAAGCCCCATGAGTATTTCCCTTCGCGACCAGTTGCTCAAAGCAGGCCTGGTCAACCAAAAGCAGGCCAAGCAGGTCAGCAAAGACAAGCAGAAGCAGCAACGTCTGGCGCACAAAGGCCAGATCGAACTGGATGACACACAGCAGCGTGCGGCGCAGGAAGCCCATGCCGAGAAGGTCAAGCGTGACCAGGAGCTGAATCGCCAGCAGCAGGAAAAGGTCGAAGCCAAGGCACGTGCCGCGCAGGTCAAACAACTGATCGAAGTCTCGCGCCTGCCGAAACTGACAACCGAGGACTACTACAACTTCGTCGACGACAAGAAGGTCAAGCGGATCTCGGTCAACACGCTGATGCGCAACAAGCTCAGCAGCGGTTCGCTGGCGATCGTCCACCATGCCGGCGGCTACGAAGTGATCCCGCGTGAAGCGGCCCTGAAGATTCAGGAACGTGATCCACAGCGCATCGTTCAGCTCAACGTGCAGACCGAAGAAGTCAGCACCGAAGATGATCCGTACGCGGCCTATCAGATTCCTGATGATCTGATGTGGTAAACGACTTCAGGTTCTAGCGTCTTACATCTTTGCTAGTACTTTGATCAGTTATATACATTGAACCCGCCAAGTCGTATCGATACGATCTGGCGGGTTTTCTTTTATCAGAAATTAACGTGGTTAAACGTGTGCGGTTGCGCAATGTTTCGACGTTGCGTCTGTGCGCTTTCATCCGGAGTTTTTGTTGTGGGAGAACAAATGGAATAATTATAAACAAGATAAGGATGTTATTGATGTTGTTAACCATCGCTTCATTGCGCCAGCCCACTTATAAACCACAGTTCTTCGAGTTGCGCGGGCCGGGTCAATCAATTACCGACTATGTCAGCAGTGAGTTGAATGCTCGCGTTGAGTACGTACGCCGAAAAATCAGGATCGCTGCCAAGGCCGCCGCCACCGACCATGACAGCGCAGAATGCCTGTTCTTCACGTTGCCGGAGTTCTTCTGGAACATCCCCTGGCGCGAGGTCGACAGCGAGGAAGAGCTGCAGGAGTTGACCACGGCTTATCTGGACAAAGTCACAGAGTCGGTCTTTGCGCTGATGAAAGATCTGCCGGTTGAGCGCTACGGCAAGATCGTGCTGTTGGCCGGAAGTTGTGCAACCTTGATCAAAGTCGGCGAAGGTGAATCAAGTTACTACGACGTTATTAACTATGTGTTGGCGATTTCCAATAAAGAATATGAAGTGGACAAGCCGCTCATGTCGATGTGGCCGAAACGTAATGTTTCCGGAATCGACTTCGGTCAGCATGTGAGTTCTGAAGCGGGTTTCTGGTACTTCAAGTTATTTGAAGAGTTTGTAGTCAAGGTTCGCGATACCAGTTCTGTCAGTGCCGAACACAGTTACTTTGCCGGTTATGACGATCTGTTTATCAATAGCCTCGTGCCGGGCTGTCCGTTTGGCATTAATCTCTGCCTGGACTATGCGGTACTGAGAGAAGGGCAGCGCGACGAGGAAGTTGAAATCCCCGAAGTTAAAATCGACTTTCTGATTGCCTGCGGCATGTCCTTCGACGATGACAAGCAGCACCCGATCTCCGTTCAGTACGCGATCAGAAATGATGGCATGGGCAGTGGCGAGTGTGAGGTGGTGAAACTTGAAAACGGGGTGATTATTGCTGATGTGCCGGCGCTGGAGATCGACGACAACATCTATCTGAGCGCCATTCATATTGTCTGAAGGCAATTGATACAGCTGCAGCCTGCTGCGAAAGGTGGGGCAGGCTGCAGCTCTGAGGTGATCGGTGATCAGCCGATGGCGAGATCACGTTGCTGCTCTTGCACTTCCAGCTCGGCCTTATAGTTGTGGGCATCAATCTCGTTGTGGAACATGCCGACCAGCAAGTCTTGTTGATGCACGTCCCAGATGCGGATACCGGCGGCTACGCCTTCATGGGACATGTGTGAATCGTCGCGTTCAGTTACTTTTACAGTCATCTGCTAGCTCCAAATCTCAAGTTATCTGCAGCAAGGCGTGTGCAGTACTCTTTTATATGATTTGTTAGCTTGCTAAGTAAACGCTCGATTTATGCAATGTATTCTTGCAAAAACCGCAACAGTGCTGCAGCCCGCGGAATCCGCGACATTCGGTCGCAGGCCGCAAAGTTTCATGACAGAAGTTTCATCTCCAGCCTCACACAATCCCCATGTAGGAGCTGCCGAAGGCTGCGATCTTGATCGTTCCCACGCTCCGCGTGGGAATGCCTCTTGGGACGCTCTGCGTCCAGTGACGCGGAGCGTCACGGCTGCATTCCCACGCAGAGCGTGGGAACGATCAGATCAAAAGATCGCAGCCTTCGGCAGCTCCTACATGGGCGATTTGTGTTGGGGCGGGAGTTTTCTGCAGGCAAAAAAACGCCCCGAATCAGTCTGGGCGGCAACAGTGCTGCAGCCCGCGGAATCCGCAACATTCTGTCGCAGTCTGTAAAGTTTCATGACAGAAGTTTCGTCTCCAGCCTCACACAATCCCCATGTAGGAGCTGCCGAAGGCGGCGATCTTGATCGTTCCCACGCTCCGCGTGGGAATGCCTCTTGGGACGCTCTGCGTCCAGTGACGCGGAGCATCACGGGCTGCATTCCCACGCAGAGCGTGGGAATGATCAGATCAAAAGATCGCAGCCTTCGGCAGCTCCTACATGGGCGATTTGTGTTGGGGCGGGAGTTTTCTGCAGACGAAAAAAAACGCCCCAATCAATCAGGGCAGCAACAGTGCTGCAGCCCGAGGAATCGGCGACATTCGGTCGCAGGCCGCAAAGTTTCATGACAGAAGTTTCTTCTCCAGCCTCACACAATCCCCATGTAGGAGCTGCCGAAGGCTGCGATCTTGATCGTTCCCACGCTCCGCGTGGGCATGCCTCTTGGGACGCTGCGTCCAGTGACGCGGAGCGTCACGGGCAGCATTCCCACGCAGAGTGTGGGAGCGATCAGATCAAAAGATCGCAGCCTTCGGCAGCTCCTACATGGGGGATTTGTGTTGGGGCGGGAGTTTTCTGCAGACGAAAAAAAACGCCCCGAACCAGTCGGGGCGTTTTCATGTGTGGCTCAAGCGGGGGAAATTACTTGCCTTCCCAGCGCTTCAGTACCAGCGTGGCGTTGGTGCCGCCGAAGCCGAAGCTGTTGCTCATCACGGTGTTGATGGTGGCGTTCTCGCGGGTCTTGGTCAGCACCGGCAGATCGGCCACTTCAGGGTCCAGCTCGTCGATGTTGGCGGAACCGGCAATGAAGTTGCCTTCCATCATCAGCATGCAGTAGATCGCTTCGTGAACGCCAGCAGCGCCCAGGGAGTGACCGGACAGGCTCTTGGTCGAGCTGATCGCAGGTGCCTTGTCGCCGAACACTTCACGCACACCTTTCATTTCCGCGACGTCGCCGACCGGAGTCGAGGTGCCGTGGGTGTTCAGGTAGTCGATCGGAGTATCAACGGTGGACATCGCCATCTGCATGCAGCGGATCGCGCCTTCGCCACTTGGGGCAACCATGTCGTAGCCGTCGGACGTCGCGCCGTAGCCAACGATTTCAGCGTAGATTTTCGCGCCACGGGCCAGAGCGTGTTCCAGCTCTTCAACCACGACCATGCCGCCACCGCCAGCGATGACGAAACCGTCGCGGTCTTTGTCGTAGGCACGGGAAGCCTGTTCCGGGGTGTCGTTACGCTTGCTGGACAGAGCGCCCATGGCGTCGAACAGGAACGACTGGCTCCAGTGCTCTTCTTCACCGCCACCGGCGAAGACGATGTCCTGCTTGCCCATCTGGATCTGTTCCATGGCGGTACCGATGCAGTGAGCACTGGTGGCGCAGGCAGAAGCGATGGAGTAGTTCAGGCCCTTGATCTTGAATGGCGTGGCCAGGCAAGCGGAAACGGTGCTGCTCATGGTCCGCGTGACACGGTATGGGCCAACGCGCTTCACGCCTTTCTCGCGCAGGATGTCCAGCGCTTCCATCTGGTTCAGCGTGGAAGCACCACCGGAGCCAGCTACAAGACCGGTACGCGGGTTGGACACTTGCTCTTCGGTCAGGCCGGAGTCAGCAATGGCGTCTTTCATGGCCAGGTAGGCGTAAGCCGCTGCGTGGCCGACAAAGCGATAGATCTTGCGATCGATCAGCTCTTCAAGGTTGAGGTCGATGGAGCCGGAAACCTGGCTACGCAGACCCATTTCGGCATATTCCGGGTTGAACCGGATGCCAGGGCGGCTTGCACGCAGGTTAGCGGAGACGGTCTCTTTGTCATTGCCCAGGCACGAAACAATGCCCAGACCAGTGATAACGACGCGGCGCATGCGAATAACCCTTAGAAGTTGTCAGTGGAGGTGAACACGCCGACGCGAAGGCCTTCGGCGGTGTAGATTTCGCGACCGTCAACAGACACCGAACCGTCGGCAATGGCCAGGTTCAGCTTGCCCTTGAGGACGCGCTTGATTTGAATGTTGTAGGTGACTTTCTTGGCGGTCGGCAGGACCTGGCCGAAGAATTTCACTTCGCCCGAACCCAGCGCGCGGCCACGGCCCGGCAGGCCTTGCCAGCCCAGGAAGAAGCCGACCAGTTGCCACATGGCGTCCAGACCCAGGCAGCCCGGCATCACCGGATCACCTTCGAAGTGGCACGCGAAGAACCACAGGTCAGGGTTGATATCCAGTTCGGCGACCAATTCACCTTTGCCGTACTTGCCACCCTCTTCACTGATATGGGTGATGCGATCCACCATCAGCATGTTCGGGGCGGGCAGTTGCGCGTTACCTGGGCCGAACAGCTCACCGCGACTGCAGCGCAGCAGATCTTCCCGAGTAAAGGCGTTTTGTTTGGTCATGCGAGCTCCTCAATAATCCCATGCGGCAGGTGGGGCAAATCTTCCCGACCGTTCGAAGCGTTCATGCCTCGAACCGGCAGCCTACTCATAGACTATTGCGTTGTGGTGAAAGTCACAGCACCAAGGACATGAATGTACACTTGTGCACTGAAATTTTTATTCAAGCCCCTTTTGAGGCTCGTTCGGGTGCCTAAGACTGCCGCACTTTCGCTTTTCACGCCAGTCGCAGATGGTCGAAAGGCCCACACTACGACACCCAGCGCTGCAGAATCTGCTGCAGATCATTGCGTTTGAACGGCTTCGCCAGATAATCGTTCATGCCAGCCGACAGGCAGGTTTCCCGGTCGCCCTGCAGGGCGTTGGCGGTCAGCGCGATGATCGGCACGTCGGCGCGTCCGGGCAGGCGACGAATCTGTCGGGTCGCTTCGTAACCGTCGATGATCGGCAAGCGGCAGTCCATCAGAATCACTTCGAAATCATTGCCCTCGGCACTGCGCACGGCCTGCGCACCGTCGGTGGCGACACTGACAGTAAAGCCCAGGCTGCGCAGCATCGCCTCGATAACCGTCTGGTTGACCGGGTTGTCTTCGACCAGCAGCACATTGCGTCCTTCGCCATGGCTGTCGCCGTTGAACGCTCGCGGTGCCGCCAGTTGCGGCAGCGCCTCTTTATACAGCGCCAAGGGGATTTCCAGGGTGAACACCGAGCCGAGGCCTTCCTCACTCTGCGCACGCAACGTACCGCCCATGCGCTCGGCGAGTGTCCTGGCAATGGGCAGGCCCAGGCCGGTGCCGCCGTAACGGCGGGAAATCGAACTGTCGGCCTGTTGGAAGGCGTTGAACATCAATTCCAGGCTTTCCGCGGAAATACCGATGCCGCTGTCGCGCACCGAGCAGGTGAACCACAGCAGTTCGTGATCGAGCGACTGCCATTGCGCCTCGATGCTGACCCGGCCCTGTTCGGTGAATTTCAGTGCGTTGCCGACCAGATTGACCAGTATCTGCCGGATCCGCGTCGGATCGCCCTGCACCTGCAAGCCGCGCATGTCTTCGGGAATCCGCAGGTTCAACGCCAACCCGCGTTGCGCTGCGCTGTGCTGGAACGACTGGGCGCAGGCACCAATCAGTTCGGCAAGGTTGAACGGAATGTGCTCCAGCTCCAGCTCCGAACGCTCGATCCGCGAGAAGTCGAGAATGTCGTTGATGACTTTTAGCAGGTGTTCGGTGGATTCGGAAGCCAGGGCTGCGTACTCGACCTGTTCTTCAGTCATCTCGGTGGTTTCGAGCAATTGCAGCATGCCCAGCACGCCGTTCATCGGTGTGCGCAGTTCATGGCTCATCATCGCCAGAAAGTCGGATTTGGCGTTGTTGGCTTTTTCCGCTTCCTCGCGGGTCTGGATCAATTGCGCCATCGCCTGATGCTGTTCGCGGCTGGCCTGTTCCAGTGCCTGGGCGAGGTTATTGATGTGCTGCGACAATGCGCCGAGTTCGGTGTCATCGACAATCGGCAGCGGAGTTTTATAGTCGCCGTCCTGAATCGCCTTGACCGCGTGGCCGATGTCGCGAATCGGCTGCGACAGACTGCCGGCCAGACGCCGCGCCAGGACAAACGTGAAGAGCAGGGCGAACAGCGCCAGAATCCCGGCCTTGAGCAGAATTTCCTGCTGGCGCTGACTGAAGGCATCGTTGGACAAGCCGACGATCACCCGCCCCAGATAATCTTCGTTCGCGGCGCCGTTAGTGACCTTGCCGTCCTGGAAAAAATCATTGTGCAGAGAGATCCGTTGCAGCCGCACCGGTGCCTGAAACACTTCGACCTGATGCGGGCGATTGTGGGCCGCCGCCGGTTGTTCGACGTACACCAGAATCCGGTTGGCGCTGTCCTGCACTTCGAGAAAGCGCACGTTGGGCGTGGCCAGCGTGGCCTTGAGCAGGCTTTCCAGCACTTCGTTGTTGCCGGAAATCACCCCGTATTCGGTGGCCGGCGCCAGTTGGTTGGCGATCAGTTGGCCGGTGTGGGTCAGCTCCTGGCGCAAATCCTGAATCCGCACAAACGTGAAGAAACTGATCAACAGCAAGGTCAGCAACAGCGCCGGGCCCAGGCTGATCAGCTGGGTGCGGGTATTGATGTCCCAGCGGCGACGGAAAATCATGGACGGCGTTCTCCTTCAGCCAATGCTTTGGCAACGGACGCATCATTGGGCGGTTCGATGCCTAAGGAACGAGCCACCTGCGCATTACTTGAGACCTTGAAATGTGTCGGGTAGAGGGTTCGCGGCCAGGAGGCCGGTGGCTGGTCGAGTAATTGATCGAGCACCGTCAGCCAGTCGTTCTGGTCGCTGTAGCTACTGGCCAGACTGCCGGCACGGACAAAAGCCACGTTGGGGCCGACCAACGCCACCTGCCGCGAGTAACTGCTGAGCAGCAGGTTTTTCGCGGTTTTCGGGTTGTACAAATCGGGATCGTCGAGGCCCAGCAACACGTCGCTGTTCTTCAGCACCGCTTGCAAGGGGCGGCTGTCGTGGGTGTTGTCCCAGCGCTCGCTGACGATCTGCAGATTCAATGGCTTGGCCGCCAGAGTCAGCTCCTTGAGCAGGAACTCGCTGTGCTGGTCGAACAGCACACCGACGCGGCGCGTCTGCGGCAGAATCCGCCGGATCAATTGCAGTTGGCGGCTCAACGGTGGATCGCTCCACAACAGGCTCAAGTGTGGCGGATGAGTCGTGCCCAGGCGTTCTCGTGCCTGCAAACGAGTGATGCGCAATACCAGCGTCACCGGGCCTTGAGCATCTTGCAGGCGCCAGTCGAGGCTGGGCAGGTCGAGCAAAATCAGGCGCAGACTGGTCGGCAATTTGCCCGGTGCCGGCAAGCTGGCCAGCGGTTGAAAACGCACATTGTCAGTGGGGCGCAGTTCACTGAGGGCCTGGACGAACGCCTGCACACCGGGGCTTTCCTCGGCGCCAGTCAACAGGATGTCGGCAGCCTGCACCGCGACGCCGTGCAGCCACGCGGTCACAAACAGACAGAGTCCGGCCAGCCAGTGGCCAAGGGTTGGCGTCTTCCGTGACGGGCCAAATCGCATCCTAGAACTCCAGCTCGGCGCTGAAATACATGACCCGGCGTTCGTCGTAATTGTTGTCGACGAACGTGGTCGGCTCATGATCAAGGCGCTGTTGCAGCACGCCGGCCAATTGCAACTGGGCTTTGCCCAGCGGAATGCGTTTGGCGATGCGTGTGTCGACCCGCTCGAAGCGGTAGCCGTTGAGCGCGTTGTCGCCGTAATAGAAGAGGGCACTGTTCCAGCCATGGCCCCAATCGCGTAGCCAACCGGCGGAACCGCTGTTGCGCGAAGTGAACTGTTGATCCAGCGGGTTGCTTGCCTCGGCATCAACGAAGGCATAGGTGAAGCGCAAGCGGTCGGCCAGGCTTACGCGCCAGTCGAGTTGGGTTTCGGTGCCGCGAAAACGTGAGCTGTTGGCATTGCTGGCGATGTACTGGTTATTGCGCAGCGGCTCGCTGATCATCCAGGTGATTTCGTCGTAGAACAGCTTCACATCGAGTGCCAGGCCAAGTTCGGCGAAATAGCCGTTGTAGCCCAACTCCCGTGAGCGCATGTGTTCCTGATCGAGATCGCCCGGGCCACGGGTCTTGACGAAGTAGCGTGCCGACGACTGACCGTAAGCCGAGGGCCGCAGGTTGCTGACCTGATAGCTCCAGTTCACATTGTTCTCGAACATGTCCGGCGAGCGAATGGCTTCCGAGTACACCGCGCGCAGACCGTGACGTGGGTTGATCAGGTAGTTGACGGCAAATCGCGGCGTCAGCGAACTGCCGATCAGTTGCGTGTCTTCAAACATCGCCCCGCCTTGCAACAGCCAATGTTCAGTGGCGCGCCACTCCAGTTGGCCGAACGCGCGCCAGGTGGTGTCGTCCAGCGTGCCGTTGAAATAGGTTTCGGAATCGGCGCGGTCGTAACGATAGTTCATGCCGCTGACCAGGCGCAGGCTGTCGGACAGGCTGAGGGTGTCTTGCAGTTCGAGGTCGTAGCGCGATTCGCGGGCGCTCTGGTCAATGTCGCCGCACAGGGTCTGGCTGGCGCCGTTGCGCCATTGATCGAGTGCCCGATTGGCCAGGGCCATTTCCTGTGGGGTACCGGGTGCGGCGCCGGGGCCGGTGTACTGCGTGATGTTGCGCGCCAGGCGTTCGGTGTAGTTCGGGTTGAGCTGCCACAGTTGCGTCAGCTCGGGGCTGAACGACACCTCGGCATCGCAGGCGCGCCAGGTTTGCTGACGGTCCCAGTGTTGCGCCGACGCTTGCACATAAAGGCTGTGCTCGGGGTTGATGTCGAGGTTCCAACGCACAGAACCTGCGTAATCCTTGGCCACCACGTCGGAATTGTTCCCGGCGGCAGTAATCCCGGAGAACACCGGATGGTAGGTGTAGGGCCGTTGGTTGCTGCCGTCCTTGGCGTTGACCTGCCAGTCGAGGCTCTGGTTGTCGCTGAGGGTATGGCTGACGGCGAGACTGAAACGGTTCAAGCGACGGCTGTCACGGTAATCGGCGCCGGTACGGTCGCTGTCGAAACCGTCGTCTTCCTGGCCGGACAGCGACAGGCGTAAATCACCGCCATTCCAGCCGGTGCCTTGGCTGGCATAGAAGTCATTGATGCCGCGCTGGCCCCGAGTGGTCTTCAATCGCGTGCCGTGGCTGTCCGCCGGGTGGCGGGTGATGATGTTGACCACCGCCATCAGCGCGTTGGCACCGTAGCTGACGGTGTTCGGCCCGCGAAAGACTTCGATGCGCTCGATGTCTTCCATGGCCACCGGAATATCGCTCCAGTCCACCGTGGCCAAACCGGCGCGGTACACCGAGCGGCCATCCATCAATACCTGCATGCGCCGCGCTTCGGTGGCGTTGGTGCCGTGGTAATTGACCGCCGCCTGATTGCCGCTGATGTTGCCGACCATCATGCCTGGCACCAGGCGCAGCAGTTCGCTGATGTCGCGGGCGCCGCTGGCGTGGATCAACTCACTGTCGAGCACGGTCATGCTCCCCGGCACTTCCGCCGGCGTCTGTTTCAGCCGGGTGGCCGTCAGTACCTGCGGCAGCGCTTCGCCGTCCATAAACAGATCGTCCGCCTGCAAGACCGGGCTGAACAGCAGCGCCAGTAACAGGGATGAACGCGGGGGAGGAGAACCGACAGACACGACGCAGCCTTGAAAGCAAAGAATTGGCGCGCATGTTAACCGAGGGCAGCGACTTTTCCAGTCACGTTGCAGGCATTTTCCTAGGTTTTATTGGTCTTCTTCCTACAAGTGTCGGTAATTGACGCAGGGGCTGGCCGCCATCGGGTCGCCCCGTATAATGCCGGCATCGCCACTGGTATGGATTAACGGATTGCATATGACTGAACAGCGCCCGATTGCGGTCCTGGGAGGCGGAAGTTTTGGTACCGCCGTGGCCAATTTACTGGCCGAGAACGGCCATCAAGTCCTGCAGTGGATGCGTGACCCCGAGCAGGCCGAGGCCATCCGGGTCAATCGCGAAAACCCGCGTTACCTTAAAGGCATCAAGATTCTTCCAGGCGTGACCGCGGTCACCGACCTGCAAGCCACGCTCGACGCCTGCGATCTGTGCTTTGTCGCGCTGCCGTCCAGCGCGTTGCGCACGGTGCTGGCTGCCCACGCCGAGCGTCTGAGCGGCAAAATGCTGGTCAGCCTGACCAAAGGCATCGAAGCCCAGACTTTCAAACTGATGAGCCAGATTCTCGAAGAGATCGCCCCGCAGGCACGCATCGGCGTGCTCTCTGGGCCAAACCTGGCGCGCGAGATCGCCGAACACGCGCTGACCGCCACAGTGGTCGCCAGTGAAGACGAAGAACTCTGCAAGCAGGTGCAAGCCGCCTTGCACGGTCGCACCTTCCGCGTTTACGCCAGCGCCGACCGTTTCGGCGTCGAGTTGGGCGGGGCGTTGAAGAACGTCTACGCAATCATCGCCGGCATGGCGGTGGCGCTGGAGATGGGCGAGAACACCAAAAGCATGCTGATCACTCGCGCCCTGGCCGAGATGACCCGGTTTGCGGTGAATCAGGGCGCCAACCCAATGACCTTCCTCGGTCTGGCCGGCGTCGGCGATTTGATCGTCACCTGCTCGTCGCCGAAGAGTCGCAACTATCAGGTCGGTTTCGCCCTCGGTCAAGGCTTGAGTCTGGACGAAGCGGTGTCGCGCCTCGGTGAAGTCGCCGAAGGGGTCAACACCTTGAAGGTGCTCAAGGCCAAATCGCAGGAAGTCGGTGTGTACATGCCGCTGGTCGCCGGGCTGCACGCGATCCTCTTTGAGGGACGCACGCTGGAGCAGGTGATCGGTCTACTGATGCGAGCCGAGCCGAAAACCGACGTCGACTTTATTTCCACCAGTGGTTTCAACTGAGTGAGCCGGGAGTAGCAAGCCATGAACGATCCGAAAACCGAAGCCAAGTACGAATCCATCCTCCTGCGGGTGCTGTGGATGATCGTCTACGTGCTGGTCTGGCAGGTGGCGCAGTTCATCCTCGGCGCGGTGGTGCTGGTGCAACTGATCTATCGTTTGATCTATGGCGCGCCGAGCGCCAGCCTGATGAATTTCGGCGATAGCCTGAGCCAGTTCCTGGCGCAGATCGGCCGTTTCGGCAGTTTCCACAGCGACCAGAAACCGTGGCCGTTCGCCGACTGGCCAACGCCGCGTACCCCGGAAGGTGAAGCGCCGCACGCCGTCGCCCCTGCACCGCATCCGGTCCGAGATGAGGAACCCAAGCTATGAAACTCTGGGTATTGCGTCACGGTGAGGCCGTGCCTTATGGCTCGTGCCCCGACTCCGAACGGGAGCTGACCGAGCACGGTCGCAAAGAAGCCTTGAGCAGCGCCGCACGCTTGATCGGCCAGCCGCTGACGGCGATTTACGCCAGCCCCTATCTGCGCGCACAGCAGACCGCGCAGATTGTTCGCGAGGCGCTGGGTTTCGAACCGGAGATTCGCACGGTCGAATGGCTGACCCCGGAGGTTGATCCGGACAAGGTCACCGATCAACTGGTGTCGGTGAGCAATGTGCTGCTGGTCAGCCATAACCCGTTGGTGGGCAATCTGCTCAGTTATCTGCAGCATGGCGCCGGGTATCCGCCGGAGAAGGTCAGCACCGCCGGGCTGGCCGAGCTGGAAAGCCCTGAGCTGTTGATTGGCTCGATGACCCTTAACAGCCTCAAACACCCTTAAAGCAAAGATCGCAGCCTTCGGCAGCTCCTACATCGGAATGCATTTCCCTGTAGGGGCTGCCGAAGGCTGCGATCTTTTGACTTTGTTTCCACAGGTAAAAAAATCAACCAAGCACTTGCTTGGTTGGCTACGCTTGCTCCAGACCTAAAAACAGGAGCAAGTCGCATGTCTGCCGCCTTCCGCTTGCCGCTGGACGTGTTCTACGAACGTGAAGCCCGGCACCCGCGCCAGCGCTTTCTTGTGCAGCCCACCGGCGGCGGACAGGTCGAAACACTGAGTTGGGCCGACGTTGGCCATCAAGCCCGCTGCGCCGCGCACTGGCTGCGTGCCCGCGAGTTGCCGCAAGGCAGCCACATCGCCCTGATCTCGAAAAACTGCGCGCACTGGATCATCGCCGATCTGGCCATCTGGATGGCCGGGCACGTCTCCGTTCCGTTGTATCCCAACCTCACCGCTGACTCCGTCGCGCAAGTGCTCAATCACTCGGAAAGCGTTCTTGCGTTCATTGGCAAATTGGATGACTGGCCGAGCATGTCGCAAGGCGTGCCGGCGGATCTGCCGACCATCAGCCTGCCGCTGCACCCGCCCGGCGCGTTCGATTTCAACTGGACAGACTTGCAGCGCAGTTCGCCGATTCAGGACGATCCGCGTCCACCCGCCGAGCAATTGGCAACCATCATCTACACCTCCGGCACCACCGGCCTGCCCAAGGGCGTGATGCACAGTTTCGGCAATTTCGGGTTTGCCGCGAGCCGTGGCACGCGATTGTTCGGCCTTAATGAAAATGACCGGCTGCTTTCTTATTTGCCGCTGTGCCACGTCGCCGAGCGCATGTTTGTCGAGCTGGCGTCGATCTACACCGGGCAGACCGTGTTCTTTGCTGAAAGCCTCGACACCTTCATCACTGACCTGCAGCGTGCACGGCCGACCGCGCTGTTTGGCGTGCCGCGCATCTGGACCAAATTCCAGATGGGCGTGTACAGCAAAATCCCGGCGAAACGCCTGGATTGGCTCCTCGGGCTGCCGTTCATTGGCAAGCGCGTCGGGCACAAAGTGCTTGCGGGGCTGGGGCTCGATGCCTTGCGCGTGGCATTGTCCGGCGCGGCGGCGGTGCCGCAGACGTTGCTCGACTGGTACCAGAAACTCGGCCTTGATGTGCTGGAGGTCTATGGCTTGACCGAAAGTTGCGGTTATTCGCACATTTGCCTGCCGGGGCAATACCGCCAAGGCTGGATCGGCAGGCCGTGCCCGGATGTCGAGGTGCGAATCGACGCATCCGGCGAGGTGCAGATACGCAGTCAGGCGATCATGCTCGGCTACTTCAAGGAGCAGCAGAAAACCGCTGAGACGATTACCGAGGATGGCTTTCTGCGCACTGGCGACAAGGGTGAGCAGGATGGCGAAGGGCGTTTGCGCCTGACCGGGCGACTCAAGGAAATCTTCAAGACCAGCAAGGGCAAATACGTCGCGCCAGCGCCGATCGAAAATCGCCTGGCCGTGCATTCACGCATCGAACAGGTGTGTGTCGTCGGCGAGGGGCTGAGTGCGCCATTGGGTTTGTGCGTGCTCTCGACGGTCAATCATCAGGAGGCCCGGGCGAGCCTGCATTCGAGCCTGGAGAAACTGCTGGAAGAGGTCAACGCCGTGCTCGACAAGCATGAGCAACTGCGGCGTCTGGTGGTGGTCAAGGACAGCTGGGCGGTGGAAAACGGCTTTCTGACCCCGACCCTGAAGCTCAAGCGCAATGTCATCGAAGCCACTTACGGTGCCCGCTTCGAAGAATGGAGCGAGCGCAGTGAGGCGGTGCTGTGGCAGGATTGAGCGACGACTAAAACAACAAAGGAAGTCTGCGATGAGCTTGTGGCGTACCACTCCCGACATCGAGCAGTTGAACGCAATCCAGAAAAACACCATCGGCGAAGTGCTGGACATCCGCTTCGAAGCGTTCGACGAAGAGTCGCTGACGGCGAGCATGGTCATCGACCATCGCACGCATCAGCCTTACGGTTTGCTGCACGGCGGCGCCTCGGTGGTGCTGGCGGAAACTGTCGGCTCGATGGCCAGCTATCTGTGCATCGATGCCAGCAAATTCTATTGCGTGGGGCTTGAGATCAACGCCAACCATTTGCGCGGCTTGCGCAGTGGCCGGGTGACGGCGGTGGCCAAACCCATTCACATCGGTCGTACTACGCATGTGTGGGATATCCGTTTGACCAGCGACGAAGGCAAGGCCAGTTGTGTGACGCGGCTGACCATGGCTGTGGTGCCGCTGGGTGAGCAGCCGCCGGCGCGCTGACGGTTTTTCAAGATCAAAGGATCGCAGCCTTCGGCAACTCCTACAGGGGTACATATGTCAGGCTGCGATCTTTTGCTTCTGAAGCATCTCCACCACCCTTTCTGGCAGTTATGGTCATTGCTGTGAGGCAAGGTCTTACGGACAATCAACCCCACGTTTCCCGCTCATGGATTTGCCCGTATGTCGCAACCGATCTTTTTCGCCCACGCCAACGGGTTTCCCTCGGGCACCTATGGCAAGTTGTTCGCGGCGCTGGCGCCCGAGTACCGGGTCGCGCATCTGGAACAGCATGCCCATGACCCGCGCTTCCCCGCTGATGACAACTGGTACAACCTGGTCGATGAGCTGATCCATCACTTGCAACAGCAGGATCAGCCGGTGTGGGGCGTCGGTCATTCCTTTGGTGGCGTCCTGCACCTGCACGCCGCACTGCGTTGCCCTGAGCTGTATCGCGGCGTGGTGATGCTTGATTCGCCGGTGTTGACCCGTACAGATCAGTGGGTGATCCGCGCAGCCAAGCGGTTCGGTTTTATCGACAGGCTGACACCGGCCGGCCGCACGTTAGGCCGGCGTGAAGAGTTTGCCGATCTCGACAGCGCGCGCAGCTACTTTGCCGGCAAAACCCTGTTTCGCGGTTTCGACCCGGAGTGCTTCGACGCCTATTTGCAACACGGTCTGCATCCGGTCGGCGACAAGCTGCGCCTGCGTTTTGATCCAGCAACCGAAATCAGCATCTATCGCGGTGTGCCGCACACCAGCCCGGGCCGTACTCGCCAATTGCAGGTGCCGCTGGCGGTGGTGCGCGGACACAAGAGCAGCGTGGTGATGCGCCATCACACCCGCTTCGTCTCGCGCATGCCGCAAGGCGAAGCGCTGAGCATGCCCGGCGGCCACATGTTTCCGCTCGAGCGCCCGCAAGACACGGCGCGGTTGCTGAAGACCCTGTTTAGCCGCTGGGAAAACCGTCAGGACAAGGATTGCGCATGAGCCCGACCTTTGAAGAAGTGCGCCTGAGCCTGCCACACATCGAACTGGCGGCGCATTTGTTCGGGCCCGAGGACGGTTTGCCGGTCATTGCCCTGCACGGCTGGCTCGACAACGCCAACAGCTTCGCCCGGTTGGCGCCGAAGCTGAAGGGCTTGCGCATTATTGCGCTGGACATGGCCGGGCACGGCCATTCCGGGCATCGGCCGCAGGGGGCTGGCTATGCGCTGTGGGATTACGCCCATGACGTGTTGCAAGTCGCCGAGCAACTGGGCTGGCAGCGTTTCGGCTTGCTCGGGCATTCGATGGGCGCCATTGTGTCCATGGTGCTGGCGGGCTCATTGCCGGAGCGCATCACGCATCTGGCGTTGATCGATGGCGTGATTCCTCCTACAGACAAAGGCGAAAATGCTGCCGAACGCATGGGCATGGCCCTGCAAGCGCAACTGGATCTGCGCGAGAAGCGCAAACCGGTTTACAACACCCTAGACCGTGCGATCGAAGCGCGCATGAAAGGTCTGGTAGCGGTCAGTCGCGAAGCGGCGCAGTTGTTGGCTCAGCGTGGACTGATGCCGGTGCCTGGCGGTTACACGTGGCGCACCGACAATCGCCTGACCTTGCCGTCGCCACTGCGCCTGACCCAGGAGCAGGCAATGGCGTTCGTTGCGCGCATCGGCTGCCCCGCGCAATTGGTGGTCGCCGCCGACGGCATGCTGGCCAGGCACCCGGAGTTGCTGGAGCGTCTACCCTTTAGCCGGGAACAGTTGCCAGGCGGGCACCATTTGCACCTGAACGACGAGGCCGGGGCGGATCTTGTCGCAGACTGTTTCAATCGCTTCTTCGCCATTCCTTGACTTGCCGCAGGCAACTGTCGAGGCTGGGCGGGTTGAAATGGGAGACAACCACGATGGATTTCTATACCGCTGCGACCCCGAATAACACAGTCATGCCGATCCGATGAGCCTGACTACGCGGTCACTCAGTCTGTTGGCGCTGTGCTGTTTCAGTTCCGTTTCTTTCGCCGCCGATGTGCCTGGCAGTCAGGATCTGCAGATCGTGCCGCGCCTGGCCGATGCGCAAATTGTCGACTATCGGCCGAGCGTCGAGCTCGAACGCATCTACCCGCTGGGCTCGATCCGCAAGATCAGCGGCCAATTACGTTTCGACGGCCAGGTCACTGCCCGTGGCCAGACCACGTCGGTGACCTACGAGCTGCCGCCCGAACACTCCGCCACCGAAGCCTTCACCGCCGCCCGCGAGGCCCTGCAAAAACAGGACGCCGAGTTGCTGTTCTGGTGCCAGGCCCGCGATTGCGGCGAGAGCAGCCTGTGGGCCAATGAGGTGTTCGGCAACTCCAAGCTGTACGGCGCCGATGAACAACAGGCGTATCTGTTGTTGAGACTGGCCGCTCCGCGCGACAACACGCTGGTGGCGCTCTACAGCATCACTCGCGGCAATCGCAAAGCCTATCTGCACGTCGAGCAGTTCGAGGCTGCTGCACCGTTGGGCGAGCTGTTGCCCACCTCGGCGACCTTGCTGCGCCAGCTCAAGAGCACCGGCGAGCTGGATTTCCCGAAACTGGTGAATGATCCGGATGACACCTGGCTGCGGCTGATCTCCCGTGGCTTGAACCTCGATACCACCCAGCGGGTCACGGTGTCCGGGCCGAAAGCCGAAGCGTGGCGCCAGGCCCTGATCAATCAGGGCGTGCGCGCGGCACGCATGGAGACAGGCAGCGTCGATGGCGTGGGCCTGCGCATCGATCTGTTGCGTTAAGCTGTGCCGGGCGAGCACGCGTGGCGTGTTCGCCTACTCTTGGCCTGACTGACTTTTTCGAGATCTCACATGCTCAATAACGATCGACTGCTGGTGCAGATCCTGCTGCTGGTGTTGTTTGGCGCCAGCTTCTGGGTGATGGCGCCGTTCTGGTCGGCGCTGTTCTGGGGCGCGGTGCTGGCGTTCGCCAGTTGGCCACTGATGCGCTTGCTGACCCGATTGCTCAAGGGGCGCGAGGCGTTGGCTGCGGCGATTTTGACCCTCGGCTGGATGTTGCTGGTGGCGGCGCCGCTGGTCTGGCTGGGGTTCAACCTGGCCGATCATGTGCGCGATGCCACGGCGTTTATCAAAGATGTACAGGTTGATGGCCTGCCGGAGGCGCCGGTCTGGCTGGGCACGGTGCCGTTTGTGGGTGAACGGCTGGTCGGCCTCTGGAATAGCATCGATCAGCAGGGCGCGGCATTGATGGTGTCGATCAAGCCGTATCTAGGCCAGGTCGGCAACTGGTTGCTGGCGCGCAGTGCGCAGATTGGGGGCGGGATTCTCGAGCTGACGCTGAGCATCGTCTTTGTGTTCTTTTTCTACCGCGACGGGCCGCGACTGGCGGCGTTTGTGCACAGTCTGCTGGAGCGGTTGATCGGTGATCGTGCCGGTTATTACATCGAGCTGGTGGCCGGTACGGTGCAGCGGGTGGTCAACGGGGTGATTGGTACGGCGGCGGCGCAGGCGATTCTGGCGTTGATCGGCTTTCTGATTGCCGGTGTGCCGGGGGCGCTGGTGTTGGGGATTGTGACGTTCCTGCTCAGCCTGATTCCGATGGGGCCGCCGTTGGTGTGGGTGCCGGCCACGGCCTGGCTGGCCTGGAAGGGTGAGTATGGGATGGCGGTGTTTCTCGGGATCTGGGGGACGTTCATCATCAGTGGCGTGGATAACGTGCTCAAGCCGTATCTGATCAGCCGCGGCGGGAATTTGCCGTTGGTGATTGTCTTGCTCGGGGTGTTTGGCGGGTTGATTGCGTTTGGGTTTATCGGTTTGTTTATCGGGCCTACGTTGTTGGCGGTGGCTTACAGTTTGTTGACGGATTGGAGCAAGAGTCAGTCTCGGGTTGAGGAGCGGCGTTGATTTTTTTGTTTGAGTGAATATCCGTTTCTGCGGGTGTGGCTACTGACGGTTTCGCCCTTACGGCGAGTCCCTTTTTCAAACGCCAAAAAGGAACCAAAAGGCTGTGCCCTGACGTTCGGCCCCTCGCTTAGGCTCGGGGTTCCTTCGCTCCGGGATCGATCCGGGGGCATCGCCTCCGGTTTGCTGCGCTGCACCTCCTCTCGATGTGTTCGACTTCGTCGAACGGTCGCTGCGCTCCCACCCCCGGATCAATCCCTCCACTCAGCCTGCCGACGGGCCTTCAGATCAAGATCAAGAGCTGCACTCGAGCTAACGCTCATTGTGTTGAGTGGTTAGAAGCACGCGGTCGGCTTTTGATTTCTGTAGGAGTGAGCCTGCTCGCGATGACGGCCTGACCGCCAGCCCTTTCCCTCTGAATGCACCCGATTCAAATTGTGGGAGCCTGCCAACGGGCCTTCAGATCAAGAGCTGCACTCGAGCTAACGCTCATTGTGTTGAGTGGTTAGAAGCATGCGGTCGGCTTTTGATTTCTGTAGGAGTGAGCCTGCTCGCGATGGCGGTCTGACCTCCGTCCGATTTACCTCTGAACGTACCCGATTCAAATTGTGGGAGCTGGCTTGCCAGCGATGACGGCCTGCCAGTCAACTCATTTTCCTCTGAATGCACCCGGCTCAAACTGTAGGAGTGAGCCTGCTCGCGATGGGGCATTGCAGCCCGCCAATATCCTCTGCAAGGCACATAAATGACCGTTTCCAGACCCCGCCTGGAAACGATCACCGTTCACCCGGTCAGCTCACGTCGCGACGTTCAAATACTTGCCCACCGACGCCGTTTGCTCCAGCGAATACTGTTTGCTCAGGTTGGCAATCATGCGGTTCAGCGCTTCGGTGGTGCTTTGGGCCGAGGCTGTCTGTTGGTCATCCGGACGTTCGCGTCCCGCTTGCAATGCCGCTTTCAACTCGTCGCTGCTCACGCCACCGCTGCTGTCGCTGTCCAGGACTTTGAGCAGTGCGGCGCTGGTGTCGGTGCTGCTCGATGAGGTGCTGTTGCTGGCTTGCAGTGCGCTGCTCAGTTCGGTCGCGCTCACGCTGCCGTCGCCATCGGCGTCGAGTTGACCGAACAATTCGTCGCTGTTGATTGACGGTGGCGGTGGTGGCGGTGGGGTCAGGCTGGCGGTGAGTTCGTCCTGGCTGACGACGCCGTCTTCGTTCTTGTCCAGAGCCGAGAAGATTTTGCTGCTGTCGGCGGTGCTGCCGGCGCTGGTCAGGCCGCTGCTGAGTTCGTCGCTGCTGATGGCGCCGTCGCCATCGAGGTCGAGGGCGCTGATCAGGGCGTCGGCGAGGTCGGTGTTCGGCGGTTGATTGCCGGACGGTGGCGGTGGTGGCGCCATGGCGGTCATTTCTTCGGCGCTGAGGCCGCCGCTGCCGTCACTGTCCAGATCACCGAATTGCTTGCTCAGGCTGACCAGCAGGCCGTCGTCGGACTTTTGCGACAGGGCGCTGTTCAGTTCGTCCTGATCCACCGCGCCGTCGCCGTTGCTGTCGAGTTTGGCGAACAGTTCTTTTTGCAGTTGCTGGCTGCGTGCATTTTGCGTGGTCGTGCTGCTGGTGCTGGTATAGCTCGTGTAGTTGCTGACGCTACCGATCATCGGATTCACTCCCTGGAATGGAAAACCGGTGGGTGTACCGGCTTATGCAGCCTCAGGGATTAAGTTGTCAGGGGTATGTGAGGTTTGTACCGAGGGGTACACAGACTGAAAGCACACCACGAACCCTGTAGGAGTGAGCCTGCTCGCGATGGCGGTGTGTCAGGCAAAACAACTCCCACAGATAAACCGCTATCGCGAGCAGGCTCACTCCTACAGGGGGAGTGGTGTTTTCAGGGGCGCGGCAGGCGAATGATCGCGGTGAGGCCGCCGCCGGGGGTTTCTTCCAGGTTGAGTTGTCCACCCAAACGCTGCGCGGCCTCGCGGGCGATGGTCATGCCCAGACCGACACCGCCAGAATTGCGATTTCGCGAACCTTCCAGGCGATAAAACGGTTCAAACACCGCTTCACGCTTGTCCTCGGCAATTCCCGGGCCGTGATCGATCACGCGGATCAGCAACTGTTCACGTTGATCGTGCAGTTCGATGCGTGCCTGGCCGGCATAGCGCAGGGCATTGTCCAACAGGTTGTTGAGGCACGAGCGCAGCGCCATCGGTTGCACCGGCAAGGGTGCGCAATGGCCGTTGACCTCAACGTCAGCGCCCTGATCCTGAGCGTTTTCGCACAACGATTCGACCAGCGCCTGCACATCCATCAACTGCAAGGCTTCGCTGGTGCGCTGTTCGTGCAGGTAGGTGAGGGTGGCGTCAAGCATGCCGATCATGTCGTTGAGGTCCTGGCGCATCTGGCTTTGCAGCTTGTCGTCACTGATGTTTTCCAGGCGCAGTTTCAGTCGCGACAGCGGTGTGCGCAGGTCGTGGGAGACGGCACCGAGCATGCGCGCGCGCTGTTGAACCTGCTCGAGAATGCGTTGTTGCATCAGGTTGAAGGTGTGCGCCGCCTGCCGCGCTTCACGGGGGCCGGACTCGTCCAGCGGCGGACTGTCGAGGTCTTCGCTGAGGCGTTCAGCGGCGTCACTCAAGCGCTGGATCGGCCGACTGAGCAGTTTCGCGCCGTACCAGGCAGCAATCATCAAAGTAATGAATTGAAAGGTCAGTGGCACCACCGGCCCGCCAAACCAGGGGCGCGGCGGACGGAGTTCGAAGCGTGGACTTTGCGCGGGCCGCTGCCCGTCAAACGCTTGGGAGAATTCAGGCGGCGGCGGAGGGGGCGGCGGTCCGTAATGGTGGAACCAGGCAAAAGCCAACAGGTGCGCCAGGACAATCGCCACGAACAGCACGCCAAACAGGCGACCGAACAGCGTGTCGAAGCGCGCCCGCATCAGCCGATGTCCCGCGCGTCGAACAGATAACCCTCACCGCGCACGGTTTTGATCAACTGCGGGGCCTTTGGATCGTCACCGAGTTTCTGCCGCAAGCGCGAGACCAGCAGGTCGATGCTGCGGTCGAACGCTTCAATCGAGCGACCACGGGCGGCATCGAGCAATTGTTCGCGGCTGAGCACCCGGCGCGGGCGTTCGATGAAAACCCACAGCAAACGGAATTCGGCGTTGGACAGCGGCACCACGAGGCCGTCGTCGGCGATCAACTGACGCAAGACACTGTTCAGGCGCCAATTGTCGAAGCGAATATTGGCGCGTTGCTCGGTACGGTCATCGCGTACCCGGCGCAGAATGGTTTGAATGCGCGCGACCAGTTCGCGCGGTTCGAATGGCTTGGCCATGTAGTCATCGGCGCCCAGTTCCAGGCCGATGATGCGGTCGGTCGGCTCGCAACGTGCGGTGAGCATCAGGATCGGGATGTCCGATTCGGCGCGCAACCAGCGGCACAGCGACAAACCGTCTTCACCCGGCAGCATCAAGTCGAGCACGACGACGTCGAAATGTTCGGCCTGCATCGCCACGCGCATCGCTGCACCGTCAGTGACGCCGCTGGCGTGAATGTTGAAGCGGGCGAGGTAGTCGATCATCAGCTCGCGGATCGGCACATCGTCGTCGACGATCAACGCGCGAATGCTCCAGCGCTTGTCGTCTTTAGGCTCATCAGTCGCGGTCGTTTGGGTGTTGTGCATGAGGCTGTTCGTCTGCCAGGTAGGCCGCCAACCACAAAGATGGGCTGCGAGGTTGTGGTTTCAGCATAGGCGTCCGGCCGTGAGGCGGGAAGTGCTGATGTAAGGACGTGTTGCGGCTGGCGAGGCTAGCGCGGGCGCTTGTTGCTGGCGTGTCGGTTGTGTATCGGAGTCGACACAATAGCAGCGAGCGCTATGCTGATCACGGTTGGCGCGACGATTTACCGATCATCGGGTGCCGCGCCGCCGCCGGTTCCGCTACAATGCGCGCCGATTTCGACCTGCCTGAGAGCCCATTCATGTCCGCCTGCCAGACTCCTATCATCGTCGCCCTGGATTTCCCCACCCGTGACGCCGCACTGAAGCTGGCCGACCAGTTGGACCCGAAACTGTGCCGGGTCAAAGTGGGCAAGGAACTGTTCACCAGTTGCGCTGCGGAAATCGTCGGCACCCTGCGTGACAAGGGTTTTGAAGTATTCCTCGATCTGAAATTCCACGACATTCCCAACACCACCGCGATGGCCGTGAAAGCCGCCGCCGAGATGGGCGTGTGGATGGTCAACGTGCATTGCTCCGGCGGTATGCGCATGATGGCCGCGTGCCGTAATGAGCTGGACAAGCGCAGCGGCCCGCAGCCTTTGCTGATCGGCGTGACCGTGCTGACCTCGATGGAACGTGAAGACCTGGCCGGTATCGGCCTGGACATCGAGCCGCAAGAGCAAGTGTTGCGTCTGGCCGCGTTGGCCGAGAAGGCTGGCATGGACGGTCTGGTGTGCTCGGCGCTGGAAGCGACGGCGCTGAAAACCGCGCACCCGTCGCTGCAACTGGTGACCCCGGGCATTCGCCCGGCGGGCAGCGCGCAGGACGATCAGCGCCGCATTCTGACCCCGCGTCAGGCGCTGGATGCCGGTTCCGATTATCTGGTGATTGGTCGTCCGATCAGCCAAGCGGCTGACCCGGCGCAGGCGCTGGCTTCGGTAGTAGCCGAAATCGCCTGATCCCGTAGGAGCTGCGGCACGCTGCGATCTTTTGATCTTGCCTGTCTTGTGGTCGAAAACGTTAAAAGATCGCAGCCTTCAGCAGCTCCTACAGGTTATGTAAACCCCTGTAGGAGCTGCGGCATGCTGCGATCTTTTGATCTTCGACGTTAAACCTTCAACACCAACTTGCCAAAGTTCTCACCGCTGAACAACTTCATCAGCGTCTCCGGAAAGGTCTCCAGGCCTTCGACGATATCTTCCTTGCTCTTGAGCTGCCCCTTGGCCATCCAGCCGGCCATTTCCTGCGCCGCGCTGGCGTATTGCGCCGCGTAATCCATCACCACAAAACCTTCCATGCGCGCGCGGTTGACCAGCAGCGACAAGTAATTGGCCGGGCCTTTGACCGCCTCTTTATTGTTGTACTGACTGATCGCACCGCAGATCACAACGCGTGCTTTCAGATTCAAACGGCTCAGTACTGCGTCGAGAATGTCACCGCCAACGTTATCGAAATACACGTCCACACCTTTCGGGCACTCGCGCTTGAGGCCGGCGATCACGTCTTCGTTTTTGTAATCAATGGCGCCGTCGAAACCCAGTTCATCAATCAGGAACTTGCACTTGTCGGCGCCGCCGGCGATACCCACCACGCGGCAACCTTTGATCTTGGCGATCTGCCCGGCAATGCTGCCCACTGCACCCGCCGCCCCGGACAGCACCACGGTGTCGCCAGCCTTCGGTGCGCCGACATCCAGCAGGGCGAAATACGCGGTCATGCCGGTCATGCCCAGTGCGGACAGATACACCGGCAGCGGCGCCAGTTTCGGATCGACTTTGTAGAAACCTCTGGGCTCGCCGAGGAAATAATCCTGCACGCCAATGGCACCGTTGACGTAGTCCCCGACAGCAAACCCTGGATTGTTCGAGGCGATGACTTTGCCTACGCCCAGTGCGCGCATCACCTCACCGAGACCGACCGGCGGGATGTAGGACTTGCCCTCGTTCATCCAGCCACGCATGGCCGGGTCGAGGGACAGGTATTCGTTCTTGACCAGAATCTGTCCCGCCGCCGGCTCGCCGACCGGTACTTCCTGATAGGTAAAAGTCTCGCGGGTGGCCGCACCCACCGGGCGTTTGGCGAGCAGGAACTGGCGATTGGTCTGGGAAGTCATGACAGGCACTCGAGTTGAATGAAGCTTTGTTGATAGACCTTCGACGGCAACGTCGCAAGGTTGGCTGATGCGGCGAATGCTAGTCGATCCAGTGCAGTGATAGTCACCCGCACAGGTTTATCACTGCGACGCATGAGCACTTAAACAGCCACTGGATAGTGCTGACGTCTGATAACCCGCTGTCGCTATGCTGCAACGACAAGCATCCCCCTGCATCTTTGCGTTCGAGGACATAACAATGAGCATGACGTTTTCCGGTCAGGTTGCCGTAGTCACAGGCGCGGCCAACGGCATCGGCCGTGCGACCGCCCAGGCATTCGCCGCCGAAGGCTTGAAAGTGGTGGTCGCCGATCTGGATACCGCGGGGGGCGAGGGCACCGTGGCGCTGATTCGTACAGCCGGCGGTGAAGCGACCTTCGTCCGTTGCAACGTAACCGTCGAAAGCGAAGTGAAAAATCTGATGGACGAGGTGATCAATGCCTACGGCCGTCTCGACTACGCCTTCAACAATGCCGGCATCGAAATCGAGAAAGGCAAACTGGCGGAAGGCTCGATGGACGAGTTCGACGCGATCATGGGCGTCAACGTCAAAGGCGTCTGGCTGTGCATGAAGTATCAGTTGCCATTGCTGCTGGCGCAGGGCGGCGGGGCGATCGTCAACACCGCCTCGGTGGCCGGACTTGGCGCAGCGCCGAAAATGAGCATCTATGCGGCGTCGAAACACGCGGTGATCGGCCTGACCAAATCGGCAGCCATTGAATACGCGAAGAAGAAAATCCGCGTCAATGCGGTGTGCCCGGCGGTGATCGACACCGACATGTTCCGGCGTGCCTATGAGGCTGATCCGAAGAAGGGCGAGTTCGCCAATGCCATGCACCCGGTCGGCCGTATTGGCAAGGTCGAGGAGATCGCCAGCGCCGTGCTGTACCTGTGCAGCGACGGCGCCGCCTTCACCACAGGGCACTCGCTGGCCGTGGACGGTGGCGTCACCGCGTTCTGAAACAGCGCCTGAAAACCAACCCGCCCTGGTGCGGGTTTTTTTATGCCGGCGGCCTGCTCTGTGTATCCGCTAAACAATGTGTATCAAGGCGTTAGAACGGTCGCTTTTGACGGCGTTGTCGCACAGCCTGTGCGGCGCGGCTGTGATTTACTGCCGCCAGCAAAACGGACAGGAGTTTACAAGCTCATGGAATTGAGAATTGACCGCCAGGCATTGGTGCCGGTAGTGCAGCAGATTGTTGACGGACTCACTGACTGGATCATGCGAAGTGGCGTGCCACCCGCCACGCGTCTGCCCTCGGTTCGACAAATTGCCCGGGGCAATCTGCTCAGTCAGTCCTGTGTGACCGAGGCCTGCGAACGGCTGGTTGCCCAAGGCATTCTGGCCTCACGTCAGGGCGCGGGATTTATGGTGGCGGCGTCACCCAAAACGCTGAGCAGAACGGTCGGCGAGGTCGGCTGCGCAGGGATGTGTGCAACGGTGGGCGGCTTGAAGCTGGGGAGCGGCGGTTTGCCTCAGGGCTGGCGTGAGTCTGACGACCTGAGCTACGCGATCAGGCAGGTAGCCCGCACCGACATGGCCAGTCTGTTCGGCTACAGCTCGGCATTGGGCCTTTTCACCCTGCGAGAGCAGATCGTCAAACGCCTGAAAACCCTGAGCATCGAAGCCCATGAGAGCCAGCTACTGACCACGGCGGGAGCCAGCCACGCGCTTGATCTGATCGTGCGGACGCTGTTGCGGGCCGGGGATTGCGTGGTGGTTGAAACCCCGGGTTATGCGCCATTGTTCAACCTGCTGCGCTTGCATGGCGTGCACATGCTCGAGGTGCGTCGCACCCCGCTGGGGCCCGACGTCGTCGCACTCGAGGCGCTGCTGCGGGAGTTTCAGCCGGTCGCGATGTTCATCAACAGTCATCATCACAACCCGACCGGCACCAGCCTGACGGCGACTGTGGCGCAGCAGATCCTGCAGCTGTGCAGGCTGCACGGCGTGCGCGTGATTGAAGATGATGTCTACGCCGACCTGCACAGTGGTAACGGCACGCGACTGGCGGCGCTGGATGAACAGGTTATTTATGTGGGCAGTTTTTCGAAAACCCTGAGCAGTTCGCTGCGGGTCGGTTTCATTCTGGCTGACGCCGAGCTGATCGCCCGGCTGGCGCAGGTCAAGATGATCAGTTGCCTGGGCGCTTGCGGGTTCAGCGAGGCGGTGCTGGCCAGCCTTTTGGGTAGCGGCGCTTATCGCAAACTGGTGCAGCGCCAGTGCCAGCGTTTGAATACCGATCGCGCAGCGGCGTTGCAAGCGCTCGAAGACGCTGACTGGGAGGTTTTCGGCAAGCCGACCGGCGGGTTGTTCATCTGGGCGCGTTCTTCCATGACCGATCATGTGCGTCTGCGCCGACACGCGCAGCGTAATGATGTGGTGTTGTCTGCGCCGAACGCCTTCAGCCCCAGCGGTGAGGTCAGCGAGTGGCACCGGATCAACGTCGCCTACGCCTGCGACCCTCGGGCTCGGCAGTTTTTTCGCAGTACCTGTGCGGATCGACCTCGAGTGTTCTGAAAACGACGCGAGCGTAGCTTTTTGCCATTATTCCGACGCCAGAGACTTGTGCTGGTTCGTGGCCGTTGCGAATCTTCGTGCACAGACTATGGCAGGGGACTACGCGCAATGATTTCGGCCGTGCAAGGACGTTTTGCCAACCTCGGTATGGCGAAAAAACTGGGTGTCGGGTTTGTCCTGGTGCTGTTGTTGACCGCGCTGGTTGCGGCCATCGGAGTCTGGTCCCTGCAGACCATCAGTCAGCGTTTCGAGGGGCTCAAGCAGATGTCTGCGCTGAACAGTGGCCTACTCAAGGTGCGCCTGCTGGAGCAGGAATATGCATTGCGCGGTGACCCGAAAACCGCCGATGCCTTGCGGCAAGGCGTCGATGGGCTGATTGCCCAGGCCAACGAACTCAAGGCGCTGTCGCCCGCCAATGTGCCGGTGATGAGTGATGTCGAACAATCGCTGGGCGCCTATCGCAAGGCGTTCGATGAGTTCGTATCGCTGACACAAGCCAAGGATCTGGCGCTGGAGATGGCCAGTTGGTCGGTGTCCAGCGTGGCCAATAATCTCGATGTGTTGCAGGCCGGGCTGGCCGACGATGGTGCTTATACATGGAAAGACACCGAGGGCAAGGACGGTGCGCAGTTTATCGAGCAAGCCAGCCAGGTCAGCCAGGTTTCGCGCTTGATGCTGCAAGCGATGAACGAGGCGCGAATTCGTCTGGACCAAAGCCGCAAGGGCGATGCCGACAGTGCGGGCAAGGGCAACATCGAACAGGCGGCGCAGGCTCAGGCACAGGCCGAGGAGCTGAAAGCAACGGTCAAGGACGAGGGCTATCTGACGGTGCTCAATGAGGTGTCCGGGCACATCGCCGGGTTCAACGACAAACTGGCCGAATACACCGGGCTGCTGGCACAGGAAAAAACCGTCTACGAACAATTGCACCAGCGCGCCGCGCAAGTGGTGGAGCGGGTCAATCAGGCCTATGTCGCTGAAGACGGTGCGATGCAGGCGGAGCTGAAGAAAAATTCGTTGCTGATTCTTGGGTCGTCGGCGCTGGCATTGTTGGTAGGCCTGATCGCCGCATGGGTCATTACCCGCTTGATCGTGGCGCCGTTGCGCAGCGTGATTCAGGTGGCGCAGCAGATTGCTGCCGGCGATTTGAGCGCCACGGTGCAAGTGACGCGACGGGACGAAATTGGCCAGTTGATGCAGGCCATGCAACAGATGGGCGCGGGGTTGAGCACGATTGTCAGCGGCTTGCAGGCGGGCATCGAGCAACTGGCCAGTTCGGCGCAATCATTGTCGGCGGTGACTGAGCAGACCAACCTTGAGGTCAGCAGCCAAAAAGAGGAAACCGAGCAGGTCGCCACGGCCATGAATCAGATGACCGCAACCGTACACGATGTGGCGCGCAACGCCGAAGAAGCGGCGTTGGCCGCACAAACGGCGGATGGCAAGGTCGAGAGTGGTCAGCAGGTGGTGCGTCAGAGCATGGCGCGGATCGAGCAGTTGGCGGATTCGGCGTCATCGGCCAGTTCCAGCATCGAGAGCCTGAGCGCGCAAATTCAGAATATTGGAACGGTGCTCGAGGTGATCAAGAGCGTGGCCGAGCAGACCAATCTTCTGGCGCTCAACGCGGCAATCGAAGCGGCGCGGGCCGGGGAGCAGGGCCGGGGCTTCGCAGTGGTGGCGGATGAGGTGCGTGCGTTGGCGCGGCGCACGCAACAATCGACCGAGGAGATCGAGCGCTTGGTCAGTGCGTTGCGGGCAGCGGCGCATTCGTCGGTGCAGCAGATTCAGGGCAGTGGTGAGCTGGTGAAGCTGGCGGTCAGTGATGCGTTGCAGACGGAGAGTGCGCTGGGGAGTATTGCGGCAGCGGTTTCGTTGATTCAGCAAATGAATCAGCAGATTGCGGCGGCGGCCGAGGAGCAGAGTTCGGTGGCTGAGGAGATTAATCGCAGCGTCACGAGTATTCGGGCGAGTGCGGATCAGTCGTCGCTGGCGATGCGCGGGAATGCGGCGTCGAGTGTTGAGCTGGCGCAGTTGGGCAATGAGTTGCGCTCGATGGTCGGCCATTTTCGGCTTTGACCCTCGGCAGCCCTCCACGATTGAGTGTGCACAAGTTTCACGCAGGAGCTGCCGAAGGCTGCGATCTCTTGATCTTCTTTTGCAGAAGCAAAGCTTGCTCGCGAAGGCGGCCTGACCATTTCTAAAACAGTACCCAATCCCTGTGGGAGCTGGCTTGCCAGCAATAGCGGCCTGACATTCCCCCCCAAATCTCCCTCGACCACCCACAAAAAAAGCCACCCCTCGGTGGCTTCTCTTTCATCCCCTGCGATCAGTCGTAGATGACTTTCTTCTTCCAGTCTGCGTCCGCCTCGACGTCTTTGAGGCCGGCGGTCAGCTGGTTCTCTTCGCCTTCGACCGGGGCAATTTTGTCCATGACCTGGGCGTTGGCGCGGGCCAGCAGTTTTTCCAGGTATTGCAGTTGTTCGGCGTATATCTGCGGGTCCTGCTGTTTGCGCAGGTATTGCACGCCGCGTTCGAAGGCGAGGCGGGCCTGGCCGGGCTGGTTTTGTTGCAGGGACTGTTGGCCGAGGTTGTTGAAGAACTCGATGTGCAGCAGTACCAGGATGTGGCGGACTTCACGAATCCACTGTTTGGCTTCGTTTGGCGGCAGGAAGCCGTCGTGGGCAGCGCGGGTGATCTGGCCGTGCAAGGCTTCGAGGAGGAAGCGCACGTCTTTGGCTTTGGCTTCGGTCAGGATCGGCGCCGGCGGGTTGTTGACCGGGATCGATTCGCCCTGGGCGACCAGTGCGCTCAGTTCGGTGATACGAGCTTTGGTGGTGGCGCTGGTTTTTTCCAGGTTCAACAGGCGCTGGCAGACGTTGAGTTCCAGACGGGTCAACAGCAGTTTGAGGCCGGGGGTCATGAACTGGCCGGGGAAGGTCTCGGTCAGTTCGCCGCAGCGGCGCAGGCGGTCGTTGAGTTCGACTTTGGTGCGGGCCTTCTCCAGTTTGTTGTTTTCCACCACATGGTTCATGTAGCCAATGGCGATCAGAATTGCGATCCCGGCTATGACTAGCAGGGTGATCATGAGTGGTGTCACCGGTAAGACCTCTTTATAGGGTTCGCATGCGAGTGTAGTGGCTGGGCATTTAGGCGCCTAGCGCCGCTCGACGAGTTGGATCGGCAGGTTCAATCTGTATCGGCCGCGTGCTGCTTATATGAATGCTGGCGCTTGATGTGCAGATTGCCATCACTGTGCGCTGACTATAACGTCTTGGCGGGTGGCGGAATATAGGCGTCAAACGTCGGGCGACGGAAAAGCCCGATCGGCCTCGCAAAGCAGGGCGAAGTCATTGATTTAAATAAATTTATATCGGGGGGTTGACGACCTCTCAATCCATCCATAGAATGCGCGCCACTTACAGCGTAAAGCGCACAGCGAAACGCGGTAGGGAGTGAAGTTGTAGTGTGTCCCCTTCGTCTAGTGGCCTAGGACACCGCCCTTTCACGGCGGTAACAGGGGTTCGAGTCCCCTAGGGGACGCCAATGCGGGAATAGCTCAGTTGGTAGAGCACGACCTTGCCAAGGTCGGGGTCGCGAGTTCGAGTCTCGTTTCCCGCTCCATTTTTAAACAGCAGTGCTTTCGGGCGGTGCTGAGTGAAACCAGAACCAAATCTTCGGACGCGGATCTGGACACCGAAACACACACCATGTGTTCCGGGTAGCGTGTCCCCTTCGTCTAGTGGCCTAGGACACCGCCCTTTCACGGCGGTAACAGGGGTTCGAGTCCCCTAGGGGACGCCATTGCGGGAATAGCTCAGTTGGTAGAGCACGACCTTGCCAAGGTCGGGGTCGCGAGTTCGAGTCTCGTTTCCCGCTCCATATTCAACAAAAACGCCGATCAGTGATGATCGGCGTTTTTGTTTGTGCGCTATTTGTCGTTGCCCACAAAAAAGGACCTTCACGGTCCTTTTTTTGCGTATGCCAGAACCCGGCCATGCGCTGACCGGGTTCGAACGAACGATCACAGCTTCGGCAGTTGCCCGATGCGGCCCATCATTTCGGTGACGATTTGCAGGTCCAGCAAGAACTGGTCAACGGTCTTGAACTCGCCATCGGTGTGCCCGGTGTATTTCACCTCAGGGCGTGCCAGGCCAAATTGCACGCCGTTAGGCAGTTCATGCACCGACGTGGCACCGGCAGAGGTACCGAACTCGTGCTTCATGCCGAGGTTTTCTGTAGACACGGCCAGCAACGCCTTGACCCATTCACCTTCCGGATTACGGTACATCGGTTCGGCAACCGAGTAATCGAAGGCCACGGCGACGTGAGTTTTCTTCGTCCAGGCACTGAGTTTCTCAGCGATTTCAGCCTTGAGTTTTTCTGGCGACTTGCCCTTCGGCACGCGCAGGTTGACCGCCAGTTTGAAGGCTTTGTCATCCTCACCGACATACGTCAGAGAGGTGGTCAACGGACCCATGAAACTGTCGGAGAAGCCCACCTTCAAAGTGTTGCCCAAGTAATCCAGGCCCCAGTTGTCGGCGGCGTAGCGGGCGGCATCGGTGAACTGGTTGTGCTTGAGGGCGACTTTACCGTTCAGGCTATTGATGAACACCAGCATGCGCGCCACCGGGTTCACGCCGGACTCCGGTTCGGAGGAGTGCGCAGAAACGCCGGTCACCGTCAGCTTGACGTCTTTACCGTCGACCTTGGCCGTCACTTCGAAGTTGCCGCCATTGTGCTTGGCGAACTCGTTGCCGGCCTTTTGCAGGCTGGCGGCCAGTTCGGCAGGTTTGTCGGTCAGCAATGTGACGACGGACGCCGAGGGAATCTGGTTGGTCGCCAGGCCGCCGGTCATCGAGGTGATTTCCGCGCCTTTGCCTTCGGCTGTGCGTTTGGCAAATTTGGCCATCACGGTGCCGTAGCCTTTTTCGGCAATCACCACCGGGTAACCACCGTCCAGCGCCATGTTGTAGGCCGGCGTCGGGTTGTTTTCGAAGTAGTAAGGGATGGCGTCGCCAGTGGTCTCTTCGGTGGTGTCGACCAGCAGCTTGAAGTTGCGTGCCAGTGGCAGCTTTTCTTCCTTGATCACTTTCATCGCGTACAACGCGACAACGATGCCGTTCTTGTCATCTTCGGTGCCACGACCGTACATGCGATCGCCAATCAGGGTGACTTTGAACGGGTCAAGCTTGGTACCGTCCTTGAGCACCCAGTTTTCCGGCGTCACCGGCACAACGTCGGCGTGGGCGTGAATGCCGACAACTTCATCGCCTGCGCCGTCGAGGGAAATTTCGTAAACGCGGTTGTCAACGTTGCGGAATTTCAGATTGAACGATTCGGCCAGGCTCTGGATCTTCGCGGCAATCTTGATGAACTCAGGATTGTCGTGCTGGGCCACACCTTCCTTCTGAAAGGTCGGGATCTCGACCAGCTCACGCAGGGTTTCCAGCGCAGCTTTGCCGTATTTCACGCGGGTGTAGATACCCAGCAGACGGTGAACTTCATTCAGTTGTTCAGCGGTCAGGGTCTTGTTGTCGAGGAAGGCGCTGATGGCCGGGCCGAGATTTTCGCTTTTGGCGATGTCGCTTTTGGCCAGACTGCCCAGAAACTCGCGGAAATCCGTGACGCTTTTGTCGTCGAAGGATTTCAGGATGACCGCGCTTTGCTGTGGCGTGATGTTGGCTTGAGCGGCGCTGGTGAATGACGCGAGGCTGGCCAGCATCAGGGTCGCGGCGGCCAGTTGCTTGAGGGAGAAATCCATTACGGAGGCTTTCCTTGCGGGCAATTGATGAGAGGTATTTCTGTCGGTTGCGTCAGAAACATTTTGCAAACTAACACTGTGGGCGATTACCCAGGGAGTCCTGAAACTTGATCTGTCGCACAGAAACGCAAAAGAGGCGCAGAAATGAAAAAGTCCCGGCAAGCGATTGCCGGGACTTTTTTGTCGCTTACATCGACAGCATCAAGCGTCCGGCGAACAGAATCAGGATCACGCCCATGCTGCGTTCGAACCAGTGCCCCATGCGCATGAACAGCACGCGCACCTTGTTGCTGGAGAAAAACAGCGCGACGATCACGAACCACAACGCATTCACAAAACACATCCACAAGCCATAAAAGGCCTGTATTTGCAGGGGCGTGCTGGCACTGATGATCGTGGTGAAAATCGCCAGAAAGAACAGCGTTGCCTTGGGGTTGGTGGCGTTGGTCAGGAAACCGGTGCTGAACGCCTTGAACAACGATTGTTCCACCAACGGTTCATCGGCGGCTTTTTCGCCTTCAAGGGTGGTTTTCGGTTTGCTGCGGATCAGGCTGACACCCAGATACAAAATGTAAGCGCCGCCGACTACCTTGGCCACGGTCAACAACCACGGGGAGGTGTGCATCAACGCGCCGACGCCGAGCAAGGTGTACAGGACGTGCACGGAAATCCCGGCACCGATGCCCAGTGCCGTGCAAATCCCCACCAGCCGTCCGAAGCGTACGCTTTGGCGGATGGTCACGGCGAAGTCCGGGCCGGGAGCGACCACGGCGAGAAAGTGAATGGTGGCCAGCGCCAGAAACTCGCCCAGGTAATTCGAATACATCTCAGCTCCAGAAAGTCAGGGGTGAAGCATTGCCGCGATAGCCGACAAAGAAAGAAAGGCTCAAGCGCGGATCTGCCACGCCCGGGGTCACCGAGTGCATGCAGCGCGAATTGAACATGATGAAATCGCCGGGTTGCGGTCGTACTTCAAGCGCCGGCGGACCGAGCAGCGCCGGGTCAATGCCGTAACTGTCACCACGCATTTCGTCGAATTGGTCCGGGCTGATGTCGTCGTCCCACATCTGCAACGCGCCGCCCTCGGTCGGCATGTTCAGGTAGACGTTGCAGGCAAATTGCGCTTCGAGACTGCGTGCCTGAAAGCTGTCCGGCGCGTCCTTGGCAAAAATGTCGTGGTGGGCGAGAAAGCACACCCCGGGCTTCACCACGCGCGACAGGCCGACATACATTTTGCGGCCGTAGAGGTTTTCCAGATGCGCGCCGGCCGGCCAGGATTCGTCGAGCATGCAGCGCAAGGTATCGACCGGCGAAGAGTAGGGCGCACAGCGCTTGCGCAATTCAGCGATATTGCCGGTGGCGCGTTCGAAGTAATCCTCGATCAACAACGGCTGGTTTTCTGCTTCGTAAAACGCCATGCCGATGCGGCCGATACTCGGTGCGTTGATGTAGCCCTCAAAGCCTGGAGCGAGAATCTTGTCGCCAATTTCGATGGCCAGCGGCGTGGGCAAAAAGCCTTTGACGCGGATGGCGAGGACTTCTTCGTTGGCCAGTTTTTTTATGCACGTCTCATCGAGACGCTCGACGTCTAGCATCATTTTTTTAGGTCCATCTATCGATAGTCAACGGAACCTGCGAGTGCGGTTCCCCGGCGTCGGACGCTGCGCAGGGCAGCGCCCGAAATGCTCAATCCACGTGATAGTGGACGGACAGCGTGCCCTTCTTCTGCGACAGGGACGCGATCGTGACTGTGCCCAACTCCTTCAGGCTACGAACGTGGGTGCCGCCGCAGCCATAGGCCGGCAGTTCACCAAAACCGATTTCCCGTGCGCCTTCACGCAGCGAGGTCAGGCGCGGCAGATCGTCGTCGATCCACTGCCCGATCCCGGACTGGAGGGTCTGCGCGTCGACCTCCTGTGCACTGTCGCTCGGTTTGAATTGCACCCGGCCTTCGTCTGGCCAGTGATGCGCCTTGATCGGCATCCAGCCCATGGCCTGGACAAAATGGCCGATCAGGTGCCCGGCAGAATGCATGCGCGTGTTGAACTCGCGCCGCGGCTGGTCAACCCGGATAGCGGTCATGCCGAGCGGGACAGGGCGGTCGACGAAATGAATGATCCGCTCCGGCTCCTGCACTACACGCAGAACCTGGGCTTCTCCGATCCAGCCGGTATCGCAAGGCTGGCCACCACCCTGCGGATGAAACAGCGTGGCGCGCAGCACCACGGCGAATTCTTGCTCATGGGGCGTGCAATCGAGCACTTCCACATTAGCCTTGAGGTCATCGCTATGGAAAAAGAGGCGAAGCGTCATATTCCATGCCCTTATTAAAGTTTCTGTTTTTATTATATGAATCGTGTAATAACGTGATAATCCGTTCAAACATCAAAGGACTTGTGCGCTGTGAGCATAAATCTGCCGCTACCGCTGCTCGGCGAAATGGCGATTTTCGTCAAGGTCGTGGAGACCGGCAGCTTCTCTGAAGCAGCCCGCCAACTGGGGTCGTCACCGTCCGCAGTCAGTCGCAGTATTTCCCGCCTGGAAAAAGCTCTGGCCACCCGCTTGTTGCAGCGCACCACACGCAAGCTGCGCTTGAGTGACGGCGGCGAAGAAGTGTTCAAGCGCTGTCAGGAGATGGTCAGCGCGGCCAAGTCAGTGATGGAAATCAGCGGCCAGTTCACGCATGAAGCCGAAGGGCTGGTGCGGGTCAGCGTGCCGAAAGCGGTCGGGCGCTTTGTGATTCATCCGCACATGCCGGAGTTTTTGCGGCGCTATCCCAAGGTCGATGTCGAATTGCTGCTGGAGGACCGTCAGGTTGATCTGATCGACGATCATGTTGATCTGGCCATTCGCATCACCGACCGGCCACCGGCCGGGTTGGTCGGTCGGCAATTGCTGACCATCGACCATATGCTGTGCGCCACCCCGCAATACCTGGCCGAACACGGCACACCGACGCACCCGCATGACTTGCTCAATCACAGCTGCATTTACCTGGGCGAAACCCCGAGCGATGCGCGCTGGAAATTCAAGAAGGGCAGTAAGTCGGTAACGGTCGGAGTACGTGGTCGATATGCCGCCAACCATACGGGTGTGCGGTTGGGCGCGGTGTTGCAGCACATCGGCATTGGCAGCCTGCCGTACTTCACCGCGCGTTATGCGTTGGAGCAGAAGTTGATTGTGCAGGTGTTGCCGGACTGGACGTTCCTGGCTTCCTACCACGGTGGGCTCTGGCTGTTGCATTCGCCCACGCGGTATTTGCCGCCGAAGTTGCGCGTGTTCATCGACTATCTGGTGGAGTGTCTGGAGAGGGAGCCGACGTTGAGCAAGCCGGGAAAGGTGGGCAGTGTGAATAACGCGGCGATGGCGTATGAGCTGCCGGAAAGTGAAGGGTTGTTGTAGCGCAAAAGCAAAAGATCGCAGCCTGCGGCAGCTCCTACAGAGGAATGCGCCTTCCTGTAGGAGCTGCCGCAGGCTGCGATCTTTTGATGTTAAATCAGTGCTTGCTGTCCTGAGCGGACATCGCCAGCAACTGCTTTTCCTGATTCCAGTCGAACGGTTCGTCGTTCTGTTCAGCTTCGTAACGACGTTCTTCCAGCGCCTGATACATGTCGATTTCTTCATCGGACAGGTAATGCAGGCAGTCACCGGCGAAGAACCACAGCAGATCCCGCGGGATCAGGTGAGCGATTTGCGGATAACGGGTAATCACTTGAGTCAGGATGTCCTGGCCCAGGTATTGGCTTTCGATCGGATCGATCGGCAGCGATGCGAGCAGTTCGTCGAAGCGCTCCAGAAACAAGGCATGGCTTTCTTCGGGAACCTGTTCGGCCTCACCTACGGCGACCAGGATACTGCGCAGGTGGTCGAGCAACACAAGATGATCGGCAACGACGTTGGACACGAGATAAGTCCTCAAGAGCAAAACGGGCGCGGGAGTATAAAGCTCCTGCGCCCGCTTGGACATGGGTCTCAGGATCAGCGGACTTTGCCCTCTGCCTGTTTCAGCTCTTCTTTGTCGAAATCATCGACATCAATCACCTTGCGGCGCGCCGCTTCGGCATCGCGCAAGCTATGCGCTTCCACTGCTTGCAACACGCCAGCCTCCAGTGCCGCATCGATCGCGTGTTCGCCGGCGACCGGCTTGACCTGACCGCTTTTCAGCGACGCATGCAGTTTTTTGTGCAGCGGTTGCGCAGCTGTCAGCAGGTCGCTGGCGTGTTGCAGAGCACCGACCGCATCGTCCGGCGATTGTGGGCGATAGCAACCGGCAAGCAGTTCTTCCAGCGCCGGATCGCCTTTCGCGCGACCAATTACGCCAGCCACTTCGGCACCGAGTTTGTCCGACGGGCCTTTATGACGACGACCGAACGGGAAGACGATCACGCGCAGCAGGCAACCGAAGACCTTGTTCGGGAAGTTACGCAGCAACTCGTCCATGGCGCGTTCCGCCTGGCCGAGGCTTTCTTCCATGGCCCAGCGGAACAGCGGCTCCATGTACGCCGGCGAATCCAGATCGTGATAACGCTTGAGCGCCGCCGAGGCCAGATACAGGTTGCTCAACACATCGCCCAGTCGTGCCGAGAGACGTTCGCGACGTTTCAGCTCGCCACCGAGCAGCATCATGCTGAAGTCGGCGAGCATCGCAAAGGCTGCAGCCTGACGGTTAAGCGCGCGGAAATAGCCCTGACTGATCTTGTCGCCCGGCGCATGTTCGAAGTGGCCGAAACCAAGGTTCAGCACCAGTGTGCTGGCGGCGTTGCTCACGACAAAACCGATGTGCTTGAGCAGCAGGCCGTCGAACTCTTTCAGCGCCTGATCCTTGTCCTCGCGACCGGCGAGGGCCATTTCCTTGAGCACGAACGGATGGCAGCGAATCGCGCCCTGACCGAAGATCATCAGGTTGCGCGACAGGATGTTCGCGCCTTCCACGGTGATGAAGATCGGCGCACCGTTCCAACTGCGCCCCAGGTAATTGTTCGGGCCCATGATGATCGCCTTGCCACCGTGGACATCCATGGCGTGGCTGATGCATTCGCGACCGCGTTCGGTGAGGTGGTACTTGAGAATCGCCGACAGCACTGACGGTTTTTCGCCCAGATCCACCGCGTTGGCCGTGAGCATGCGCGCGGCGTCCATCATCCACGCGTTGCCGCCGATGCGCGCCATCGCTTCCTGAATACCTTCGAACGCTGACAGCGGCACATTGAATTGTTCTCGGATTTGCGCGTACTGACCGGTGACCAGACTGGTGAACTTGGCGGCGCCGGTACCCACTGCTGGCAGCGAGATCGAACGGCCGACCGACAGACAGTTCATCAGCATCATCCAGCCTTTGCCGAGCATCTCCTGACCGCCGATAAGGAAGTCCAACGGGATGAACACGTCTTTGCCGGAGTTCGGGCCGTTCATGAACGCAGCACCCAGTGGCAGGTGACGACGGCCGATTTCGACGCCATCGGTGTCGGTCGGGATCAGCGCGAGGCTGATGCCGAGGTCTTCCTTGTCGCCAAGCAGATGCTCCGGGTCATAGGCTTTGAACGCGAGGCCGAGCAGTGTCGCCACCGGCCCGAGAGTGATGTAGCGTTTTTCCCAGTTCAGGCGCAGGCCAATGACTTCCTGACCTTCCCACTGACCTTTGCAGATGATCCCGGTGTCGGGCATCGCCCCGGCATCAGAACCGGCGAGCGGGCCGGTGAGGGCAAAGCATGGAATGTCGTCACCACGGGCCAGACGGGGCAGGTAGTGATTGCGTTGTTCGTCGGTGCCGTAATGCAGCAACAGTTCGGCCGGGCCGAGGGAGTTGGGCACCATCACGGTGGAGGCGAGGTCGCCGCTGCGGGTGGCGAGTTTCATCGCCACTTGCGAGTGGGCGTAGGCCGAGAAGCCTTTGCCGCCAAATTCTTTTGGAATGATCAGGGCGAAAAAGCCGTGTTCCTTGATGTGCGTCCAGGCCTCGGGCGGCAGATCCATCGACTGGCCGATCTGCCAGTCGGTGACCATCGCGCAGAGTTCTTCGGTTGGGCCATCGATGAAGGCTTGTTCTTCTTCGGTCAGTTGCACCTTGGGATAGGCCAGCAGTTTGTCCCAGTCCGGACGGCCGCTGAACAGTTCGCCATCCCACCACACGGTGCCGGCATCGATCGCGTCGCGCTCGGTCTGCGACATCGGCGGCAGGGTTTTCTGGAACCAGTTGAACAGCGGCGCGGTGAAATGTTTGCGGCGCAGGTCAGGCAGCAGCAACGGCGCGGCGACCACCGCCAGCAGCACCCAGAACACCAGCAGCAACCAGCCCGGTGCGTGACTGAAAATGCCCATTGCCAATAAGTAGACGGCAACGATGCCCAACGCGGGCAACGGGGCGATACGCCGGTGGGCGAGATACGCCACGCCGACAACCAAAACCAGTATCCACAACAACAGCATATTTCAGTCCTCCGTGAACCAAGGCAAATCGACCCTCCAGAGCTTAGACCGCATCTGCAAAACCGGGTGGTCAGACCAAGGTGATTGAAATCGTGGGAAACCCCGGATCGTTTTCGTAGGTTCGGTGGGCAACACGTGTGGGAAATCGTTCGGTGATCCCGCGTCTTTGCGTCCATGTTTGGCCGAAACGTCGTTATCTCTGTGCTTGAGCTGTCGCTAGACTCCAGATTCATTCAGGAGATTGTCGTCATGCTCGAGTATCGGAGTCCCGGCCGCTTCATCGATAGTGACCACCCGGCGGTGGTGGAGTTCGCTGAACGACATCGGGGTGCCAGCCGCGACCCGGTCGAGCAGGCGATCAATCTTTATTACGCCGTGCGCGAAGCGGTGCGCTACAACCCTTACACCTTCAGCCGGGATCCACAAACCCTGCGCGGCAGCTATGCATTGGCGGCGGGGGAGAGTTATTGCGTGCCCAAAGCCACGCTGCTCGCCGGTTGCGCGCGGCATTGCGGGATCCCGGCGCGGATCGGTCTGGCCGACGTGAAGAATCATTTATCGACGCCGCGTCTGCTCGAATTGCTGAAAAGCGACATGTTCGCCATGCACGGTTACACCGAATTTTTCCTCAACGATCGTTGGGTCAAGGCAACGCCGGCGTTCAACCAGAAACTCTGCGAACTGTTCAACGTCGCGCCGCTGGAATTCGACGGCATCAATGACAGCGTTTTCCATCCGTTCAACCGTGATGGCGCGCAATTGATGGAGTACCTGGTCGATCACGGTCAGTTCGCCGATGTGCCGGAAACCTTCTTCTTCGAACACCTGGAAAAATGCTATCCGCACCTGTTCGGCGAACAGCAGCCACAACTGTTGGGCGACATGCACAACGATGTAAGCCGCGTCTGATCCGGCGTATGCTGGCCGCCCACGCATTTGCAAAGAGGCGGTCATGCTGAAGATCTGGGGACGGAAAAACTCATCGAATGTCAGGAAGCCATTGTGGGCCGCCGAGGAACTCGGCCTGGCCTACGAGGCGATTGATGCCGGCGGCGCGTTCGGTGTGGTCGACACACCGCAGTACCGGGCGATGAACCCGAACGGTCGCGTGCCGGTGATCGAAGACGACGGTTTCGTGCTGTGGGAATCCAACGCCATCGTGCGTTATCTGCTGGCTAAACATGCGCCTGATAGCGCTTGGTATTCAGCGGATCCGCAAGCCCGCGCCCTCGCAGACAAGTGGATGGACTGGACGACCTCGAGTTTTGCCGGGCCGTTCCGCACGGTGTTCTGGGGCGTCTTGCGCACCCCGGCGGACAAGCAGGACTGGCCAGCGATCAACGCCGCAATCAAGGAGTGCACCGAGTTGCTGAGCATGGCCGACGAGGCGTTGGCCAGCCAACCGTATCTCTCCGGCCAAGACATCGGCATGGGCGATATCCCGCTCGGCAGTTTCATTTATGCCTGGTTCGAGATGCCCATCGAACGCGCCCCGCAAGCGCATCTGCAGGCCTGGTACGAGCGCCTGAAGCAGCGTCCGGCCTACCAGAAAGCAGTCATGACCGCGTTGACTTAATACCTACTATCGACACACTTGACTGTACTTGTACGGCGGCGGCAAGCACCATTGCGCACTTGCGCTGCGGTTCGATCCTTCGCCGCCGTCTCCTTTTTCCCTTCAATGGTGCGTAAATCAGATATGAGTTCCGCTCTGTCCATCCGGCAGCTAACCAAAACCTACGGCAACGGGTTCCAGGCCTTGAGTGGTATCGATCTGGACGTCGCCGAAGGTGACTTTTTCGCCTTGCTCGGCCCTAACGGTGCCGGCAAATCCACAACCATCGGCATTCTCTCGACCCTGGTCAACAAGACCAGCGGCACGGTGAATATCTTCGGTCACGACCTCGACAAAAATCCTGCGCAGCTCAAGCGCTCGATCGGCGTGGTGCCGCAGGAATTCAACTTCAACCAGTTTGAGAAGACCTTCGACATCGTCGTCACTCAGGCCGGTTACTACGGCATTCCGGCGAAAGTCGCCAAGGAACGCGCCGAGCAGTACCTGACGCAACTGGGCCTGTGGGACAAGCGCGATGTGCCGTCGCGTTCGCTGTCCGGCGGCATGAAGCGCCGTTTGATGATTGCCCGCGCGCTGGTGCACGAACCGCGTCTGCTGATCCTCGATGAACCGACCGCAGGTGTCGACATCGAGTTGCGCCGCTCGATGTGGACGTTCCTCACCGAGCTGAACCAGAAAGGCATCACCATCATCCTCACCACGCACTATCTGGAAGAGGCTGAGCAGCTGTGCCGCAACATCGGCATCATCGACCACGGTACCATCGTCGAGAACACCAGCATGAAACAGTTGCTGGGCCAGTTGCACGTCGAAACCTTCTTGCTCGACCTGAAAAACGACTTGAGCGTCGCGCCGCAATTGCTCGGCTACCCCGCGCGGTTGATCGACAGCCATACCCTGGAAGTCCAGGTCGACAAATCCATGGGCATCACGGCGTTGTTCACCCAATTGGCGCAGCAAAACATTGAAGTGCTGAGCCTGCGCAACAAAACCAATCGCCTTGAGGAGCTGTTCGTGTCCCTGGTGGAGAAAAATCTGTCGAAGGTGGCGGTATGAGTTCCGAATTCCGTCCCAACCTCGTCGCCCTGCAGACCATCGTTTACCGCGAGGTCAAACGCTTCACGCGGATCTGGCCACAGACCCTGCTGCCGCCAGCAATCACTATGGTTCTGTATTTTGTGATCTTCGGGAACCTGATCGGCCGGCAGATCGGCGACATGGGTGGCTTCACCTACATGGAGTACATCGTGCCGGGCCTGATCATGATGTCGGTGATCACCAACTCTTACGGCAACGTGGTCTCGAGTTTCTTTGGCAGCAAGTTCCAGCGTTCCATCGAAGAATTGATGGTCTCACCGGTATCGCCGCATACGATTCTGATCGGCTTCACCATTGGCGGTGTATTGCGCGGTTTGATGGTGGGCGTGATCGTGACGATTCTGTCGCTGTTCTTCACCCATTTGCAGGTGCATCACCTCGGCGTGACCATTCTGGTGGTAGTACTGACGGCGACGATTTTCTCGCTGCTGGGCTTCATCAACGCCGTGTTTGCGCGCAACTTCGATGACATTTCGATCATCCCGACGTTCGTACTGACGCCGCTGACGTATCTGGGTGGGGTGTTCTACTCGATCACCTTGCTGCCGCCGTTCTGGCAGACCGTGTCGCTGGCGAACCCGGTGCTGCACATGGTCAATGCGTTCCGTTACGGCATTCTTGGTGTGTCGGATATCAAAATCGGTATTGCGATCACTTTCATGCTGGTGGCGACGGTGGTGCTGTATCTCGGCTGTGCGCGGTTGCTGGTGAGCGGGCGCGGGATGCGTACCTGATCCACACACAATCCCTGTAGGAGCTGCGGCACGCTGCGATCTTTTGATGTTGTTTTTAAAAGATCAAAAGATCGCAGCGTGCCGCAGCTCCTACAGATCGTGTCCGACAGCACAAAACAAAACGGCCTCCCATTGCGGAGGCCGTTTTGCGTTCAAGGCTGGCGGCTTTTCTTGCGCCGTGCCCACTGTCGCGCCACCCACCAGCGCCAATACATCATCACCACGAAGTAGGCGAGGGCACCCAGTACCAGCCCGCACACCACCGAACCCAGCAGAAACGGCTGCCACAGCGTTGACAGCTCCCCGCTGATCCACTCCCAGGTCAGCTCATCCGGCAGATGCCGCGCCGGCACATCCATCAACCACGCCCCGGCCTGATAGGTGCAAAAAAACACCGCCGGCATGGTGATCGGGTTGGTCAGCCACACCAGGCTGACGGCAATCGGCATGTTCCCGCGCACAGTGATGGCCAGCGCGGCCGCCACCAGCATCTGTGCTGGAATGGGCAGGAAAGCGGCGAACAAACCGACGGCCATCGCCCGCGCGACCGAGTGGCGATTGAGGTGCCAGAGGTTGGGGTCATGCAGCAACTTGCCGAGAAAGCGTAAGGATTTGTGTTCCCTGATGCTCGTCGGGTCGGGCATGTAACGTTTGAATAAGCGCCGGGGCATAAGGCTTCTCGGTCGGTTAAGGCGGCAAGTATGTCTGGATTCTAGGGGGCGCCCATTCAGACTTTGTGACAATTGTTGACGACGGCCATGCCGAACAGCCGCTATGCCTAGAGGTGCGACTCTCAAGGACGGGCTTATGCGCACAGGGATGATGGCGCTGGCAGTCGGTCTGCTGGTGGTGGTTTTTTTGCCGGGTTTACCGCCGGTCGGGTTACTGGTGGTATTGCCGGCGGTGGGGCTGATGTTGCTGCCGTTTCGCAGCTATCCATTGGCGTTTTTGCTGTTCGGTTTCACTTGGGCCGGTGTCGGCGCGCACTGGGCGCTGGATGATCAACTGGCGAGCCATCTCGACGGCGAGACGCGTTGGCTGGAGGGACGAGTCGTCGGCCTGCCGCAACACAGTGATGGCGTCGTGCGTTTTGAATTGGCCGATGCGCGTTCGCGTCACGCAACGTTGCCGCCGCTGATGCGTCTGGCTTGGTATGCCGGGCCGCCGGTCAACAGCGGCGAGCGCTGGCGTCTGGCGGTCAAGCTCAAACGTCCCGCCGGCCTGCTCAATCCTGAGGCCTTCGATTACGAAGCGTGGCTGTTGGCGCAGCGCATCGGCGCGACGGGCACGATCAAGGACGGTGAGCGTCTGAGCACGGCGCGATGGGCGTGGCGCGACAGCCTTCGTCAGCGTTTGCTTGAAGTCGATGCGCAAGGTCGCGAAGGCGCGTTGGCGGCGCTGGTGCTCGGTGACGGTTCCGGGCTCAGTCGCGAGGATTGGCAGGTCCTGCAGGACACCGGCACCGTGCATTTGCTGGTGATTTCCGGCCAGCACATCGGATTGCTCGCGGCGGTGATGTACCTGCTGGTTGCAGGACTCGCTCGTTACGGGTTGTGGCCGCTGCGTTGGCCGTGGCTGCCGTGGGCCTGTGGCCTGGCTTTCGCCGCTGCCGTCGGTTACGGCTTGCTCGCCGGTTTTGATGTGCCGGTGCAGCGCGCTTGCGTGATGGTCGGGCTGGTGCTGCTGTGGCGCCTGCGCTTTCGCCATCTGGGGGCGTGGTGGCCGCTGCTGCTGGCGTTCAACGGCGTGTTGTTGCTGGACCCGCTGGCCAGCTTGCGCCCGGGTTTCTGGTTGTCTTTCGCTGCTGTGGCGGTGCTTGTTTTCACCTTCAGCGGTCGGCTGGGCGCGTGGCGCTGGTGGCAAACCTGGACGCGAGCGCAGTGGTTGATTGCCATTGGCTTATGCCCGGTGCTGCTGGCGCTGAACCTGCCAATCAGCCTAAGCGGGCCGCTGGCCAATCTGCTGGCGGTGCCGTGGGTCAGCCTGGTGGTGCTGCCGCCGGCCTTGCTCGGCACGTTGTTGTTGCCGCTGCCCTATGTCGGCGAAGGCTTGCTGTGGCTGGCCGGTGGATTGATCGATGGGCTGTTTCGCGCGCTGGCGGTGATTGCCGGGATCTGGCCTGCGTGGACAGCACCGTCGATATCCACATGGGTGTGGGCGTTCGGCAGTCTGGGTGCCGTGTTGTTGCTGTTGCCGCGCGGCGTGCCGATGCGGCCGCTGGGCTGGCCGTTGCTGCTGATGCTGGTGGTGCCGCCGCGTGAACGGTTGGACGAAGGTCTGGCTGACGTCTGGCAACTGGATGTCGGTCAGGGGCTGGCGATCCTGATCAGAACCCGTCACCACGCGCTGCTGTATGACGCCGGCCCGCGTTTCGGCGATTTCGATCTGGGCGAGCGCGTGGTGCTGCCGGCGTTGCGCAAACTCAGCGTGGAGAACCTCGATCTGATGCTGCTCAGCCACGCCGATGCCGATCATGCCGGCGGTGCGCTGGCCGTCGCCGGAGGCCTGAAGGTCGGCAGGGTACTCAGTGGCGATCCGCCGGGACTGCCGGCCGAGCTTGGCGCTCAAGCCTGCGAAAGTGGTGAGCAATGGGAGTGGGATGGCGTGCGTTTTCAGCTTTGGGTATGGTCGGACGCCCATGACAGCAACCAGCGCTCCTGCGTGTTGCAGATCGAGGCCAGTGGCGAACGTCTATTGCTGACGGGCGATATCGACACTCACGCCGAACGCGTTCTGCTCGACAGTCCATTGGCCGTGCCCACGCAATGGTTGCAGGCCCCGCACCATGGCAGCCGCAGTTCGTCATCCATGGCCCTGCTCAAGGCACTCAAGCCTGAAGCCGTGTTGATCTCCCGAGGTCACGGCAATTCCTTCGGCCATCCGCATCCGACCGTACTGGCGCGCTATCGCAAACAAGGCCTGCGCATCTATGACAGTGCCGAGCAGGGCGCTATTCATCTGCAGCTGGGCCGCTTCACGCCACCGTGGACGATGCGTCAACAGCGGCGTTTCTGGCGCGATCCGCCTGCGCTCGCCCGTTGATCGGTGCCAGCATGGATGGCACATCACGGTCGTCGGAGGGGCGGGTCTTAATCGCGGATCGGTATGGTAAAGTGGCGCACTTTTTCGAGGGGACTGTCACTGTGTGGGAATTGGTCAAATCCGGCGGCTGGATGATGTTGCCGATCATTCTGAGTTCCATCGCGGCCATGGCGATTGTCGCCGAGCGCCTGTGGACCCTGCGCGCCAGTCGCGTCACCCCCGAGCATCTGCTGGGCCAGGTCTGGGTGTGGATCAAGGACAAGCAGCTCAACAAAGAAAAACTCAAGGAACTGCGTGCCAACTCGCCGCTGGGGGAAATCCTCGCCGCCGGTCTGGCCAACTCCAAGCATGGTCGCGAGATCATGAAAGAGTGCATTGAAGAGGCCGCCGCCCGCGTCATTCACGAGCTCGAACGCTACGTCAATGCGCTGGGCACCATCGCTGCGATGTCGCCGTTGCTCGGCCTGTTGGGTACGGTGCTGGGCATGATCGATATTTTCAGCGCCTTCACCGGTTCCGGCATGACCACCAACGCTTCGGTATTGGCCGGCGGTATCTCCAAGGCGCTGATCACCACGGCGGCAGGCCTGATGGTCGGTATTCCGGCGGTGTTCTTCCACCGTTTCCTGCAACGCCGCATCGATGAACTGGTGGTGGGCATGGAGCAGGAAGCGATCAAACTGGTTGAAGTGGTGCAGGGCGACCGTGACGTCGACCTGGCCGAGGGCCGCGCGTGAAATTCCGTCGCAAGCCTCGGGAAACGATCGACATCAACCTCGCGTCGTTGATCGACGTGGTGTTCATCCTGCTGCTGTTTTTCGTCGTGACCACCACGTTTACCCGTGAAACCCAGTTGCGCGTCGATCTGCCGGAAGCGGTCAGTGGCTCGCCGGCCGAAGATCAGCAACTCAGGCAGATCGACGTGGCCATCAGCGCTGAAGGTGTGTTTTCGGTGAACAACAAGATTTTGCCGAAAAATGATCTGGCGACGTTGATGGAAGCCATGCAGAAAGAATCCAACGGCGACACCAATATGCCGTTGTCGATCAGTGCCGACGGCAAGACTCAGCATCAATCAGTGATCACCGCCATGGACGCGGCCGGCAAGCTCGGTTTCAGCCATCTGCGCATGACCACGGTTGAGGCGGCGCCGAAATCCTGATGAGCCTGGCCGATCGCTTGCTCGCCGCGTGGTATCAGGGTCACCCGGCCCTGACGCTGCTGCGGCCGCTGGAAATGTTGTACCGCCGCGTGGTGGTCAACAAACGTCAGCGTTTTCTCGACGGTATAGGCCAGATCTACCAGCCGCCAGTGCCGTTGATCGTGGTTGGCAACATCACCGTGGGTGGTACCGGCAAGACGCCGATGATTCTCTGGCTGATCGAACACTGTCGGCGCAGCGGTCTGCGTGTTGGCGTAGTCAGCCGAGGTTACGGCGCCAAGCCGCCGCAGTTGCCATGGCGGGTCGAGGCCGATCAGGCCGCCGACGTTGCTGGCGACGAACCGCTGCTGATCGTCCAGCGCACCGGCGTGCCATTGATGATCGACCCCGATCGCAGCGCCGCCGTCAAAGCCTTGCTCGCCAGTGAACCACTCGATCTGATCCTCTCCGATGACGGCATGCAGCATTACCGTCTGGCGCGGGATCTGGAGCTGGTGTTGATCGACGCTGCCCGTGGACTCGGTAATAAACGTTGCCTGCCGGCGGGGCCGTTGCGCGAGCCGATCGAGCGTCTGCAAAGTGTCGACGGCGTATTGTTCAACGGCGCCACGGCTGATCGCGACGACGGTTTCGCTTTCCATCTGCAACCGACCGCGCTGGTCAATCTGCGCAGCGGCGAGCGTAAACAGCTCGATCATTTTCCAGCAGGCCAGGCCGTGCACGCGGTCGCCGGGATCGGCAATCCGCAACGTTTCTTCAACACCCTCGAAGCGCTAGACTGGCGAGCAGTCCCGCATGCGTTTGCCGACCACGCCGAATACAGCGTGCAGGCGTTGAATTTCACACCGTCATTGCCGCTGGTGATGACCGAAAAGGACGCGGTGAAGTGCCGTGCCTTCGCTGCTGCCGACTGGTGGTATCTGGCGGTCGATGCCGTGCCGTCGCCGGCCTTCGTGGCCTGGTTCGACACACAGCTGATGCGCCTGTTGCCCGATCGTCTTTTGCCTTAACTCTTTATCCAGGGAATGTTCATGGACACCAAATTGCTCGACATCCTCGCGTGCCCGATCTGCAAAGGCCCGCTCAAGCTCAGCGCCGACAAGACCGAGCTGATCAGCAAGGGCGCCGGCCTGGCATACCCGATCCGCGACGGCATCCCGGTGATGCTCGAAAGCGAAGCGCGCACCCTGACCACCGACGAGCGTCTGGATAAATGACCACCGCCTTCACCGTTGTCATCCCGTCGCGTTACGCCTCGACCCGCCTGCCGGGCAAGCCGTTGCTGGACATCGCCGGCAAGCCGATGATCCAGCATGTCTGGGAACAGGCGAGCAAAAGCAGCGCGACCCGCGTGGTGGTCGCCACTGACGATGCGCGCATTGTCGAAGCCTGCAAGGCTTTTGGCGCCGAGGTCGTGCTGACTCGTGAAGATCACAACTCCGGCACTGATCGTCTGGCCGAAGTCGCGGCAAAACTGGGTCTGGAACCTGACGCGATCGTGGTCAACGTCCAGGGTGACGAGCCGCTGATCCCGCCAAGCGTGATCGATCAAGTCGCCGCCAATCTGGCCTCCCACACCGAAGCGCGCATGGCGACGTTGGCCGAGCCGATCGAAGACGTGGAAACCTTGTTCAATCCGAACGTGGTCAAGGTCGTCAGCGACCTCAACGGTCTGGCGCTGACCTTCAGTCGCGCCACGTTACCGTGGGCACGCGATGCCTTCGCCAAGAGCCGCGAGCAATTGCCTGAAGGCGTGCCGTACCGTCGTCACATCGGCATTTATGCCTACCGCGCCGGATTCCTTCAGGACTTCGTGAATTGGGGCCCGTGCTGGCTGGAAAACACTGAGTCGCTCGAACAGCTGCGTGCCCTGTGGCACGGCGTGCGTATTCATGTTGCCGACGCGTTGATCGCGCCGCCAACCGGCGTCGACACCGTTGAAGACCTAGAGCGCGTTCGTCGCCTGCTGGGGGCCTGATGCGCGTTCTGTTTGTGTGCCTGGGCAACATTTGCCGTTCGCCCACGGCCGAAGGCGTATTGCGCCACAAATTGCGTGAAGCAGGGTTGGCGGAACAGGTCGAAGTAGCCTCCGCCGGCACCGGTGACTGGCACGTCGGCAATCCGCCAGACAAACGCAGTCAGGCCGCCGCCAAAGTGCGCGGTTATGACCTGTCGGCGCAACGCGCGCAACAGGTCAGCCGTGCCGACTTCGCCAGTTACGATCTGATTCTGGCTATGGACAACAGCAACCTGCGCAACCTCAAGGCCCTGCAGCCGTCCACCGGTAAAGCCGAACTGGATCTGTTCCTGCGCCGTTATGCCGGGCTGGTCGATGAAGTGCCGGACCCGTATTACGACGGCGATCAAGGGTTCGAACAGGTGCTGGATCTGATTGAAGCGGCCTGTGACCAATTGTTGATCGAAGTGAAGGGCCGCTTATGAGTTTGCAGGTGCAATCGCAGGTTTCCCTGAAACCGTTCAACAGTTTTGGTGTGGATGTTCGCGCGCAATTGTTCGCCGAAGCCCACAACGATGCCGACGTTCGCGAAGCGCTGGCTTATGCCACTGCCCACGACATGCCGTTGCTGGTGATCGGTGGTGGCAGCAATTTGCTGCTGACCGCAGACATTCCGGCGCTGGTGCTGCGCATGGCCACCCGTGGCATTCGTGTGATCAGCGATGACGGCAGTCGCGTGGTGATCGAGGCGGAAGCGGGCGAGCCGTGGCACCCGTTCGTGCAGCACACGTTGGCGCAGGGTTTCTCCGGGCTGGAGAACCTCAGCCTGATTCCGGGCACCGTCGGCGCTGCGCCGATGCAGAACATTGGCGCTTACGGCGTCGAGATCAAGGATGTGTTCGCCGGGCTCACCGCGCTGGATCGTCAGACCGGCGAGCTGCGCGATTTCACCCTGGAAGAATGCAACTTCGCCTACCGCGACAGCCTGTTCAAGCAGCAGCCGGGGCGTTGGCTGATCCTGCGGGTGCGCTTCACGCTCAATCGCGTCGCGCAATTGCATCTGGAATATGGCCCGGTGCGTCAGCGCCTGACCGAGCAGGGCATTGAGCATCCGACGCCGACCGATGTCAGCCGCGCCATCTGCAGCATCCGCAGTGAAAAGCTGCCGGATCCGGCGGTGCTCGGCAATGCCGGCAGCTTCTTCAAAAACCCGCTGGTGTCGGCGGCCATCGTCGCGCAGATCAAAGCGCAGCACCCGGATGTGGTGGCTTACGCGCAGCCGGACGGCCAGATGAAGTTGGCCGCTGGTTGGTTGATCGAGCGCGCCGGCTGGAAAGGTTTCCGCGAAGCCGATGCCGGCGTGCATAAATTGCAGGCGCTGGTGCTGGTCAATTACGGCGCGGCGACCGGTCTGCAATTGTTCGATCTGGCGCAACGTATCCAGAAAGACATTGCCGAACGTTTCAATGTCGACCTGGAAATGGAGCCCAATCGGTATTGAAGCAGCTGCGAGCTTCAAGCTTCTAGCGGCAAGCTACAATCTTGAGCGTGAGCCAGCTACTGCTTTTACTTGCAGCTTGTAGCTAAAAGCTCGCCACTGAAAAGCCCTGTCTCAGCAGGGCTTTTTCGTTAATGCTGGGTTAACTTAGCGAGCTAACGATAACCGTCATTTGCTCCACCAAAGGCCCGGTGCAGACGTTCGCGTCGGCACAAGAGAGCCTCATTAGCCTGAGTCGATCTGCGTGAACCACCGCCGAGGCAACGGCGGCAGATTGCTCGACCCCATAACCACCAACAATATGCGGGCGTGCCCATGATTACCCTGAAACTCAACGGTCAAGACCATCCCCTCGATGTCACGGAAGACATGCCGCTGCTCTGGGCAATCCGTGACGTGGCCGGTTACAACGGCACCAAATTCGGCTGCGGCATGGGCCTGTGTGGCGCCTGCACCATTCACATCGACGGTCTGCCGGCGCGCAGTTGCATCACGCCGATCGGCTCGGTGATCGGGCAGAACGTCACCACCATCGACAACCTGCATGCCGACCCCGTCGGGCAAGTCGTGCAGCAAGCCTGGCTCGACACGGCGGTCGCGCAGTGCGGTTTCTGTCAGGGCGGGCAAATCATGTCGGCCACCGCATTGCTCAAAACCAATCCGAACCCGAGTGACGAGCAGATCGAAGAAGCCATGGTCGGCAACATCTGTCGCTGCGGCACTTATAACCGGATCAAAACCGCGATCCGTCAGGCCTCCACTCACTTGAAGGAGGCCAAGGCATGAGCCGCCTTCCGAACGATTTCGCCCTGAGCAACCTCAGCCGTCGGGGTTTCCTCAAAGGCGTTGGCGCGACAGGCGCGCTGGTGCTGGCAGCGAGCTGGGGTTGGCAGGACGCGTTGGCCGATGAGAAAGAAAAGAAATTTGGCGCCGATGGCATGCCCAATGGCTGGATCGATGATCCCAAGGTTTATGTGAGCATTGCCGCTGACGGCACCGTCACCGTGGTCTGCAACCGTTCGGAGATGGGCCAGGGCGTGCGCACCAGTCTGACCATGGTCGTTGCCGATGAGCTGGACGCCGATTGGGCCAAGGTCAAAGTGCAGCAGGCGCCGGGCGATGAAGTGCGTTTCGGCAATCAGGACACCGACGGCTCGCGCAGCATGCGGCACTGGTACGAACCGATGCGGCGTTGCGGCGCTGCGGCCCGGACGATGCTCGAACAAGCGGCGGCCGCGCAGTGGAAAGTGCCGGTCGGCGAATGCCACGCGCAACTGCACAAAGTCATTCACCAGCCATCCGGGCGTGAGCTGGGTTATGGCGAACTCGCCGCTGCCGCGAGTGCGTTGACGGTGCCTGCGCGTGACAGCCTGCGCCTCAAGCAACCATCGGAATTTCGCTACATCGGCAAGGAAGGCACCAAAGCCATCGATGGCGACGACATCGTCAACGGCCGCGCCGTGTACGGTGCCGACGTGCATTTCGACGGCATGTTGTACGCGACCATTGCCCGTCCGGCCGTATATGGCGGCAAGGTCAAATCGCTGGATGACAGCGCCGCACTGAAAGTCCCCGGCGTGCTGAAAGTGATTCAGATTGAAGGCCGTCCTCTGCCTTCGGAATTTCAGCCGCTGGGTGGCGTGGCCGTAGTGGCCAGCAACACCTGGGCTGCAATCAAGGGGCGCGAAGCGCTGAAGATCGAATGGGATGACGGCCCGAATGCCAGTTACGACTCCATCGCCTATCGCAAGGAACTGGAAGCCGCGTCGCTGAAGCCCGGCAAAGTCGTGCGCAATACCGGCGATATCGACAAGGCCTTGAGCGGCGCTGGCAGTATCCTCGAAGCTTCGTATTACCTGCCGCATCTGGCGCAGGCACCGATGGAACCGATGGTTGCCATCGCCCGTTACACGGACGGTGTTTGCGAGGCTTGGGCGCCGAGTCAGGCGCCACAAGTCACTCGCGAGCGGATTGCCGAGCGTCTTGGCCTGCCGTTCGACAACGTCACCTTTAATGTCACGCTGCTTGGTGGTGGTTTCGGTCGCAAGTCAAAACCGGACTTCGTCGTTGAAGCGGCGATCCTCGCCAAGGAGTTTCCCGGCAAAGCGGTGCGGGTGCAGTGGACGCGCGAAGATGACATCCATAACTCGTATTTCCACACCGTGTCCGCCGAATACCTCAAGGCTGGCGTTGGCAAGGACGGCATGCCGTCCGGCTGGTTGCATCGCACCGTGGCGCCGAGCATCACCGCGCTGTTCGCGCCGGGCATGAACCATGAAGCGGCGTTCGAGCTGGGCATGGGCTTCACCAACATGGCCTACGCCATTCCCAATGTGCGCCTGGAAAACCCCGAAGCGACCGTGCACACGCGGGTCGGCTGGTATCGCTCGGTGTCGAACATTCCCCATGGTTTTGCGATCCAGAGTTTCGTCGATGAACTGGCGCACAAGGCCGGTGAGGATCCGCTCAAGTACCAGATCAAACTGCTCGGCCCTGATCGCCAGATTGACCCGCGCACGCTGAGCGAAGAGTGGAACTACGGCGAATCTCCCGAGCGTTATCCGATCGATACCGGGCGCATGCGCACCGTGCTGGAAACCGCTGCCAAAGCCGCCGGTTGGGGGCGCAAACTGCCCAAGGGGCGTGGTCTCGGGTTGGCGGTGCATTACAGCTTCGTCACTTACGTGGCGGCAGTAATCGAGGTCGAAGTTAAAGACGACGGCACGCTGATCGTGCACAAGGCGGATATTGCCGTCGACTGCGGGCCGCAGATCAACCCTGAGCGCATTCGCTCGCAGTTCGAGGGGGCATGCGTGATGGGCCTGGGTAACGCGGTGCTGGGTGAAATCAGCTTCAAGGACGGCAAGGTCCAGCAGGACAACTTCCATATGTATGAAGTGGCGCGCATGTCGCTGGCGCCGAAAGAAGTCGCGGTGCATCTGGTGACGCCGCCGGGCGACGTGCCGCTGGGTGGGGTTGGTGAGCCTGGTGTGCCGCCGATTGCGCCGGCGCTGTGCAACGCGATCTTTGCTGTCACCGGCAAGCGTATTCGCAACCTGCCGGTGCGTTATCAGTTGCAGGGCTGGCAGAAGGCTGAGGCGTAATGGACAGCGTCGACCTTAATGTCCTGCGCAGCGTGCTTGAATGGCGCCGCACCGGGCAGCGGGTGGTGCTGTTCAGTGTCGTGCAGACCTGGGGCACGGCGCCTCGGGCACCCGGTGCCATGCTCGCTTTGCGCGAGGATGGCGTGGTGATCGGTTCAGTGTCGGGCGGTTGCGTCGAGGATGATTTGATCGCGCGTCTGCACGACGGGCGTATCGCCAGCGATGGCCCGCCCGTGCAACTGATTACCTACGGCGTCACCCGTGAAGAAGCCGCGCGGTTTGGTTTGCCGTGTGGCGGCACGTTGCGCTTGACCGAAGAACGGGTCGGCGATCCCCAGTGGGTTGCCGAGTTGCTGGCGCGTTGCGAAGCGCACGAGATCGTTGCCCGTGAGCTGAACATCGACACTGGTGAAGTGGTTTTGACAGCGGCGAGCAAAACCGATTCGCTCGAATTCGACGGCAAGACCTTACGCGCGATCTATGGCCCGCGCTGGCGATTGTTGTTGATCGGTGCCGGGCAATTGTCGCGCTATGTGGCGGACATGGCACGGCTGCTGGATTTCGAAGTGCTGATCTGCGATCCACGCACTGAATTCGTTTATGGCTGGGAAGAGCATCACGGTCGCTTTGTGGCGGGCATGCCGGACGAGGCGGTGTTGAGTATTCAAACGGATGAGCGCACAGCGATTGTGGCGCTGACTCACGATCCGCGTCTGGATGACATGGCGCTGCTCACGGCGCTGGATTCGCCAGCCTTCTACGTTGGTGCGCTGGGCTCACGGGTCAACAGTCAGAAGCGCCGGGATAATCTGGCTCAGCTAGGCTTGTCGGTACAGGCGATTGATCGACTGCATGGCCCCATCGGTTTGCACATCGGCAGTCATTCGCCGGCGGAGATTGCGTTGTCGCTGTTGGCAGAGATCGTCGCGATCAAGAACGGTGTCGAGTTGAAACAGAAGAAATCCCTGGAGGACGCATGAGTCGATCCATCGCAGTGATTGTGCTGGCGGCGGGCGAGGGTAGTCGCTTTCGCCAGGTGGCGGGTGCTGACAAAGACAAGTTGCTGGCCGATTGCACCGGTCGCGATGGCGCGTTGCGTTCGGTGATCGAGCAGGTGCTGGTGAATCTGCCGGCGAGTCTCGACAAGCGCGTACTGGTGGCCACTGAAGCGCGACCACAAGCGATGCGTATGGCGCAGGCTTATGGTTGTGAGGTTGTGGCGATCGAGTCCACCGGGATGGGCGACAGCATTGCGGCGGGTGTTGCGGCTTGCCCTGACGTCGATGGGTGGCTGATTGTGCTGGGGGATATGCCGTTTATCTTGCCGTCGAGTATTGAACGGGTGGTCGCAGCCATAGCTGATGATGCGGTGAGCGTGCCGGTGCAGGATGGCGAGTTTGGGCATCCAGTGGGGTTTGGTCGCGCGTTTGGTCCGGGGTTGTTGGCATTGAGCGGAGATCGCGGGGCTCGGCCATTGTTCAAACAGGGCAGGGTGGTTGAAGTGGCGGTGGATGATCCTGGAGTATTGTGGGATATCGATGTGCCTGAGGCTTTGGTTTTTAAATAACAGCAAGATCAAAAGATCGTCCGAAGGCTCGGGCCGCGTTCGGACGATCTCTTGATCTTTTAAATGGCATAAAAAAAGCCCCGCCAGGCTTTCACCGGGCGGGGCTTTTTAACGGCTTTTGGAATCAGACGAGTGGTTTAGGCTCGTGTTCTTTTTCCTGGGCCTCTTCGTGGTGCTCGACCGCGTCCTGAACGGAGCGTGGTGCTTCAGCAATCACGGCTTCAACAGCCGCTTGTTCTGTGACCACTTCAGCAACCGGAGCAGCAGCGGCAGCCTGTTCGGCTTCCTTCTGCAGACGCTCTTCTTCACGCTTGCGGCGACGCACTTCACGTGGGTCGTTCGGTGCGCGGCCGTTTGCTGCCAGGGCGCTGGCCGGAGCAACTTCAGCAACCGGAGCAGGCGCTTCGGCAACTACAGGCGCTTCGACGACTGGAACTGGCTCGGCGACAACCACTGGCTCGGCAGCCTGGGTCTCTTCGACAACAGGCGCTTGCGCAGGCGCTTCGAACACTGGTGCTTCAACAACCGGTGCTTCGAACACTGGCGCTTCAACAATCGGTGCTTCAACCACTGGCGCTGGCGTTTCAGCGACAACCGGCTCGGCTACCCAGTTGAAGGCAGTCTGCTCTTCGCGAACTTCACGCACGGTTTCGGTCACGGTTTCAGCGACGGTTTCAACCGCCGGCTCGGCTTCCACAACTGGCGCTGGTTCTACCTGAGGCAGGGTTTCCTGAACCGGAGCCACTTCCACTTCTGGAGCGGCAACAACTTCTACCGGAGTGGTCGCTTCAACAACCGGCGCTTCCACTGGAGCGGTTTCCTGAACAGCAGCGGTGGCGCGTTCGGCTTGCTCAAAGGCCTGAGCTTCGGCTGGAGCGCTGATCACGGTGCTGGCAACGGCTGTGGTAACAGCCAGGCCAGCGGCCAGATCGGCAGTGCTTGGCGCTTCAGCGTGTTCGCCGGCTTCGGACTCTTCCGAACCCTCGATCACGTTGCCGTTGGCATCACGTTGGCGCTCACGACGGTTGCTGCGACGACGCTGACCGCGCGAACGACGACGTGGACGATCGCCTTCGGCGTTCTCCGAACCGTCTTCCGGCAGTTGCTCTTCGTTGGTGTTCACTTCTTCTTCAGCGACGGCAGCAGCGGCCTGTTCGGCGCGCGGTTGACGCTCTTCACGCGGCGGACGCGGTGCGCGCTCTTCGCGTGGCTGACGAACCGGACGCTCTTCAGTAGCCACCTCGGTGGTCACGGCAGGGGCGGCGTCGAGTGGCTCGCGCAGTTCACGTACACGTTCTTCACGCTCGCCACGTGGCTTGCGATCTTCACGCGGGGCGCGCGGTGCACGTTCTTCACGCGGCGCACGTGGCGCGCGTTCTTCACGAGCGGCCGGGGCTGCTTCGGTACGGGCTTCGCGCGGTTCACGCACTTCGCGGGCTTCGCGTGGAGCGCGTTCTTCACGCGGCTCGCGTGGGGCACGTTCTTCACGCGGAGCACGTTCTTCGCGCGGTTTGCGTTCTTCATCGCGGCGACCGTTACGGTTGCGGCTCTGCTGACGACCGTTGCGACGCTCTTCGTTACGGGCCGGACGCTCGGCAGCCGGTTTTTCAACCACGGCCGGGGCAACTGGCTCTTCTTTGGTGGCGAACAGGCTGACCAGCGATTTCACCAGACCTTTGAACAGGCTTGGTTCTGGCACGGCAACCGGAGTCGGTGCGGCGGCGGCAGCAGGTGCAGCCACTTCGGTCGGAACCGGAGCGTTGGCACGCGCCGGTGCAGTCTTGACTGCAGCTTCCTGGCGAACCAGGGTGCGGGTCGCGGCGGCTGGCTGAACTTCTTCAACTTCAGCGGCGGCGGCAGCGATTTCGTAGCTGGACTGGTTGGTCGCGGCTTCCGGGCTGTCGTCACGCAGGCGCTGAACTTCGAAGTGCGGCGTTTCGAGGTGATCGTTCGGCAGAATGACGATGCGAGCACGGGTGCGCAGTTCGATCTTGGTGATCGAGTTGCGTTTTTCGTTGAGCAGGAACGCAGCCACCGGGATCGGCACTTGTGCACGAACTTCGGCAGTGCGGTCTTTCAGGGCTTCTTCTTCGATCAGGCGCAGGATCGCCAGCGACAGCGATTCAACGTCACGGATGATGCCGGTGCCGTTGCAACGCGGGCAGACGATGCCGCTGCTTTCGCCCAGCGATGGACGCAGGCGCTGACGCGACATTTCCAGCAGGCCGAAGCGCGAGATGCGGCCGATCTGTACGCGAGCACGGTCGGCTTCCAGGCATTCGCGGACTTTCTCTTCCACGGCGCGCTGGTTCTTGGCAGGGGTCATGTCGATGAAGTCGATGACGATCAGGCCGCCGATGTCGCGCAGGCGCAACTGACGGGCGATTTCTTCAGCCGCTTCAAGGTTGGTCTGCAGGGCGGTTTCTTCGATATCGCTGCCTTTGGTGGCGCGCGCCGAGTTGATGTCGATGGACACCAGGGCTTCGGTCGGATCGATGACGATGGAGCCGCCGGAAGGTAGTTCAACGACGCGCTGGAAAGCGGTCTCGATCTGGCTTTCGATCTGGAAACGGTTGAACAGCGGCACGCTGTCTTCGTACAGCTTGATCTTGCTGGCGTACTGCGGCATTACCTGGCGGATGAAGGTCAGAGCTTCGTCCTGGGCTTCAACGCTGTCGATCAGCACTTCGCCGATGTCCTGGCGCAGGTAATCGCGGATGGCGCGGATGATCACGTTGCTTTCCTGGTAGATCAGGAATGGCGCGGAGCGATCCAGCGAGGCCTCTTTAATAGCCGTCCACAGTTGCAGCAGGTAATCGAGATCCCACTGCATTTCTTCGCTGCTGCGGCCAAGGCCGGCAGTGCGCACGATCAGACCCATGTCGGCCGGTGCAACCAGACCGTTCAGCGCTTCACGCAGTTCGTTGCGCTCTTCGCCTTCGATGCGACGGGAGATACCGCCGGCACGCGGGTTGTTCGGCATCAGCACGAGGTAACGACCGGCCAGGCTGATGAAGGTGGTCAGGGCGGCGCCCTTGTTGCCACGTTCTTCTTTTTCGACCTGAACGATGACTTCCTGGCCTTCGCTCAGGACGTCCTTGATGTTGACGCGGCCTTCAGGGGCTTTCTTGAAGTATTCGCGGGAGATTTCTTTGAGGGGCAGGAAGCCATGGCGCTCAGAGCCAAAATCGACAAAGGCAGCCTCAAGGCTTGGTTCGATGCGAGTGATACGGCCTTTATAGATGTTGGCCTTCTTCTGCTCGCGTGCACCGGATTCGATGTCCAGGTCGTAGAGGCGTTGGCCATCTACCAGTGCAACACGCAACTCTTCGGGTTGAGTTGCGTTAATCAGCATTCTTTTCATGTAGTACCGTCGGTTTCCGGGCTGCCGGAAACGGCGTTCGGCACACACGACTTCTCACGGTCGGTGTCAGGTGCGTCGGGAGTGGTTGGCCATTCCCGTGTCCAGCGATATGCGGCCAATTGGGCCGATATAGCGACGTACGCGTCCTGCTTGCTGTGGCTACTTAAGCACTCAGTCAGGAGGAGGAATCAACCAGTGGCTGTGGACGAGATGAAGCGTCTTGATAAAGCCTATTGCTACACAGTCCAGCGGTTGTGCATCTCCACCCTACACGTATCCCTGATAATTCGGGTGCTGCCGCGCGCAGAATCCGCAGCGGGTTGGCATTTACCGTGAGCTCCGAAAGGGGAGGTCACGCATCATGGCTAATTCAGGCGGTGTTTCCGAAACCTTCGCTCGGGGTCATCTGCGGCTGACTGCACTTTGTGAACTGGCCGTGAATATCTGCCTGTCAGGCGAGTAAAAACTCTGCTCGACGGTGTAATTCAGGCCTCATGTCACCTGCGCTTGTTACAACTGCAAACTCCACCGTTACGTAGCGAAAGCCCCGTAGGACGGCCTCGCGTCCTGGTGAATTGCGTTGGTCAGGGCCGGTTTTTGACCGTGGTGCCGCTGTCCAGGCCGCTTTTGGCGGCGTTCGCGACTATAGCAGCAATGATTAAGTGCTTCAATTCCATAAAAATTGTTATCATCCGCGGCATGACAACTACTGCCCCTTCGACTCCAAGCGTTCAATTGCTTGAAGTCTCGCCGGAGTATGCCGGCCAACGAATCGACAATTTCCTCCTCGCCCGGCTCAAAGGCGTGCCCAAGACCTTGATTTACCGCATTTTGCGCAAAGGCGAAGTACGCGTGAACAAAGGTCGGATCAAGCCCGAATACAAGCTGCAGGCCGGCGATATCGTGCGCGTGCCGCCCGTTCGCGTGCCTGAGCGCGAAGAACCGGTGCCACTGGCCCAAGGCTTGTTGCAGCGCCTGGAAGCCTCGATTGTCTTCGAAGACAAAGCCCTGATCGTGATCAACAAGCCCGCCGGCATTGCGGTTCACGGCGGCAGTGGCTTGAATTTCGGGGTGATCGAAGCCTTTCGTCAGTTGCGTCCTGATACCAAGGAGCTGGAGCTGGTTCACCGTCTCGACCGTGACACCTCCGGCCTGCTGATGATCGCCAAAAAGCGCAGCATGTTGCGTCACCTGCACGAGCAATTGCGCGGCGATGGCGTCGACAAACGCTACATGGCGCTGGTTCGCGGCAACTGGGCGACCTCGATCAAGAAAGTCAGCGCGCCATTGCTCAAGAGCAATCTGCGTTCCGGCGAGCGCATGGTTGAAGTCAACGAAGAAGGCAAAGAAGCCCTGACGATGTTCAAGGTGCTGCGCCGCTTCGGTGATTTCGCCACCATGGTTGAAGCCAAACCGGTTACCGGTCGTACCCATCAGATTCGCGTGCACACTTTGCATGCCGGTCATTGCATTGCTGGCGACAGCAAATATGGCGATGAAGACTTCACCAAGGAAATCCGCGATCTGGGCGGCAAGCGTCTGTTCCTGCACGCCTACATGCTGACCGTGCCGCTGCCGGACGGTGGCAAGCTGACCCTGCAAGCACCGGTCGACGAAATGTGGGCCAAGACCGTGGAGCGATTGAGTGCGCCCATCTGATTACAAGCTGCTGATTTTCGATTGGGACGGCACGCTGGCTGATTCCATCCATCGGATTGTCGAGGCGATGCACTCGGCGTCCGGTCGCTCCGGTTTCGAGTTGCGCGATGATTTCGCCGTCAAAGGCATCATCGGCCTGGGCCTGCCTGAGGCGATCCGCACCTTGTATCCCGAGATCAGCGACGCTGAAATGACCTTGTTTCGCGAGTATTACGCCGATCACTACATCGCTGCCGAAGCGGTGCCTTCGCCGTTGTTCGAAGGTGTAGTCGAGTCGATGACGTCCTTTCGTGAGCAGGGTTATCACTTGGCTGTCGCTACCGGCAAGAATCGCCGTGGCCTGGATCGAGTGCTCAAGGCCAATGGCTGGGAAGATTATTTCGATATCACCCGCGCTGCCGATGAAACTGCGAGCAAGCCGCACCCTCTGATGCTGGAGCAGATCCTCGCTCATTGCGGTGTGCGTGCCGAGCAGGCGTTGATGGTCGGCGATTCGTCGTTCGATCTGCTGATGGCGCGTAACGCGGGGATGGATTCGGTGGCGGTCAGTTATGGCGCGCAATCGATCGAATCGCTGCAACAGTTTGAGCCGCGGCTGTCGATCGACCGTTTTTCTGAATTGCACGCCTGGCTGGGGCAGCGGGCTTAATACGTTTTTGCTGGGGTGGATGGCATGACCGACGAATGGAAAGCACCGGCCAAGGCAGATGCCGACGGCGGTGACGAGAAAAGCTGGAAGCTGCTGGAGAAGACTCTCCTGGCCGGCGTGCAAGAGCAGCGCCGTTCGCGGCGGTGGGGGATTTTCTTCAAGCTGCTGACGTTTGTTTATCTGTTTGTGGCGTTGATCCTGTTCACGCCGCTGATGGACATGGAAAAGAGTGCGACCCGCAGTGATAACTACACCGCGTTGATCGATGTCACCGGGGTGATCGCCGATAAGGAGCCTGCGAGCGCCGATAACATTGTCGGCAGTCTGCGTGCCGCGTTCGAAGACAAGAAGGTCAAAGGCGTTGTCCTTCGCATCAATAGCCCGGGCGGCAGTCCGGTGCAGTCCGGTTATGTGTATGACGAGATCAAGCGTCTGCGAGGCCTGCATCCGGATATCAAGGTGTATGCCGTGATTTCCGATCTGGGTGCCTCCGGTGCCTATTACATCGCCAGTGCGGCGGATCAGATCTACGCCGACAAGGCCAGTCTGGTAGGGTCCATTGGTGTGACGGCGGCCGGTTACGGTTTTGTCGGCACCATGGACAAGCTGGGCGTAGAGCGTCGCACGTACACGTCGGGCGAGCACAAGTCGTTCCTTGATCCGTTCCAGCCGCAGAAGCCTGATGAGACGGCGTTCTGGCAAACGGTGCTGGATACCACGCACAAGCAGTTTATCAATAGCGTCAAGCAGGGTCGTGGCGATCGCTTGAAAGACAAAGAGCATCCGGAGCTGTTCTCCGGTTTGGTCTGGTCGGGCGAGCAGGCGCTGCCGCTGGGGTTGATCGATGGGCTGGGCAATGCCAGTTCGGTTGCGCGGGATGTGATTGGCGAGAAAGAGTTGGTGGATTTCACCGTTCAGGAATCGCCATTTGATCGCTTCTCGAAAAAGCTTGGTGCCAGCGTGGCTGAGCAGTTGGCGATGTGGATGGGTTTTCACGGGCCTTCGTTGCGCTGATTCGTTGTAAAGATCAAAAGATCGCAGCCTGCGGCAGCTCCTACAGGGGAATGTAAAACCCTGTAGGAGCTGCCGAAGGCTGCGATCTTTTGCTTTTAAGGAATCTGCACGCCCTCAACCAGCAACATGTCGATCAGCCGAATCAGCGGCAGGCCGATCAGGCTGGTAGCGTCAGGCCCTTCAGTGGACTGAAACAGACTCACCCCCAACCCTTCGGCCTTGAAGCTGCCAGCGCAGTCATACGGCTGCTCGATGCGCAGGTAGCGCTCAACGCGCGCCTGATCGAGCTGACGCATGTGCACGGTAAACGGCACGCAGTCGACCTGGCATTCGCCGGTCTGGCTATTCAGCAGCGCCAGGCCGGTGAGGAAGGTCACGCTGGCGCCACTGGCGGCCATCAATTGCTCGCGGGCTTTCTCGAACGTGTGCGGCTTGCCGATGATCTGTTCGCCGAGTACGGCAACCTGGTCGGAACCGATAATCAGATGAGCGGGATGGCTGTCGGCCAATGCCCGGGCTTTTTGTTCGGCGAGGCGTTTGACCAGTTCGATGGCTGACTCGCCCGGACGATGACTTTCATCGATATCCGGTGAGCTGCAGACGAACGGCAGGTGCAGGCGGGCGAGCAATTCGCGACGATAGGTCGAGCTTGAAGCGAGTAATAAAGGCAGCATTCGCGTCTCCTGAGGCAGGTGCAGATTCTAGCGGAGGCACGCAAGTGACGGACAGGGCACAATTTCCTTTGACATGGGTGGGTGCATCCCTATAATGCTGCGCCTATGTTGAATGACCCGATTCCACCTCACGTTGACCCGCGCAAATTGGCTGATCGTGGCACCACCCTTCAAGGTGAATTGCTGCTAGCCGATTTGAAGAGACTCTGCGACCCGCTTTCCGACGATGTCGGTACGGTGCAGGCGAAATTCGTTTTTGAACGAGATGAACGTAAATCTGTGGTGATCCACAGCTTTATCGACACCGAGGTCAAAATGGTTTGCCAGCGTTGTCTTGAGCTGGTCACCCTGCCGATCCACAGCGAATGCAGTTATGCTGTGGTGAAAGAGGGTGCGAATACCCAGTCGTTGCCGAAAGGTTATGACGTGCTGGAACTGGGCGAAGATCCATTGGATCTGCAGTCACTGATCGAGGAGGAGCTTCTGCTCGCCTTGCCCATTGTGCCTGCTCATCATCCGGAAGAATGCCAGCAGCCGGCGGGTCTCGATGAGCCCGAACCGAGCGAGGACGAGTCAACGCGGTCCAACCCGTTCAGTGTATTGGCGCAGTTAAAGCGTGACCCAAACGTTTAGGAGTTAATCAATTATGGCTGTTCAGCAGAACAAAAAATCCCGCTCTGCCCGTGACATGCGCCGTTCGCACGACGCTCTCGAGGCTAGCACCCTGTCTGTAGAAAAAACCACTGGTGAAGTTCACCTGCGTCACCACGTATCGCCAGAAGGCGTATACCGTGGCCGTAAAGTGATCGACAAGGGCGCTGACGAGTAATCACTTGTCCGCTCAAGTCATCGCGATTGACGCAATGGGCGGGGACTTCGGTCCCCGCAGCATTGTTCAGGCCAGCCTCGCTTGCCTGTCTGCTACGCCCTCGCTACACCTGACCCTCGTCGGTCAACCCTCCCTTCTTGAAGAACTGATCCACGGCCAATCGGCTGCTGATCGCGCGCGCCTGACGATTGTTGCGGCCAGCGAAGTCATCACCATGGATGAAAAACCGACCCAGGCCTTGCGTGGCAAGCCGGACTCATCGATGCGTGTCGCCCTGGAGCTGGTGCGTGATGGCAAGGCGCAAGCGTGTGTCAGTGCCGGCAATACCGGTGCGCTGATGGCGTTGTCGCGATTTGTGCTGAAGACGCTGCCGGGTATTGATCGCCCGGCGATGGTGGCGGCGATTCCAACGCAGAAGGGTTTTTGTCAGTTGCTCGATCTGGGCGCCAATGTCGATTGCAGTGCCGAGCATCTGCTGCAGTTTGCGGTGATGGGCTCGGTGGCAGCGCAGACGCTGGGTATCCATCGCCCGCGTGTGGCGCTGCTGAACATCGGCACTGAAGACATCAAGGGCAATCAGCAGGTCAAGCTCGCGGCGACGTTGTTGCAGGCTGCTCGTGGCATCTACTACATCGGCTTCATCGAAGGCGATGGCCTGTATCGTGGTGAGGCCGATGTTGTGGTGTGCGACGGTTTTGTCGGCAACATCCTGCTCAAGTCCAGCGAAGGCCTGGCGACAATGATCGCGGCGCGTATCGAGGCGCTGTTCAAAAAGAATCTCGCTTCCCGTGCAGTCGGTGCTTTGGCGCTGCCATTGATGAAGCGCTTGCAGGCGGATCTGGCGCCGGCGCGACATAACGGCGCAAGCTTTCTCGGCTTGCAGGGTATCGTCGTGAAAAGTCACGGTTCGGCCGGGGTGGAGGGCTTTCAGAGTGCGATTCAGCGTGCGCTGATCGAGATTCAGGAGAACTTGCCTGAGCGCCTCCACGGTCGTCTGGAGGATTTGTTGTCTTAGGCGTTTTCGTCGGACAATGCTTAAATGTGACCGCCCGGTTCAAAGGGCCATCCAACTGTCAGTTTCTTGCGTCCCCAAGCGGGGCGTCATTTTCCGACGACAAGATCATTAGGGGCTTGTTACATGTCTGCTTCCCTCGCATTCGTCTTTCCAGGACAGGGTTCGCAGTCCCTCGGCATGTTGGCCGAGCTGGGCGCGGAATATCCGTTGATCCTCGAAACATTCAAAGAAGCCTCTGAGGCTCTGGGTTATGACCTGTGGGCACTGACCCAGCAGGGGCCGGAAGAGCTGCTCAATCAAACCGATAAAACCCAACCGGCCATTCTGACCGCTTCGATCGCCCTGTGGCGTCTGTGGCTGGCGGAAGGTGGTGCGCGTCCGGCCTTCGTTGCCGGTCACAGCCTGGGTGAATACAGCGCGCTGGTTGCCGCTGGCAGCCTGACGCTGGCTGACGCGGTGAAGCTCGTTGAGCGCCGTGGTCAACTGATGCAGGAAGCGGTTCCGGCCGGGCAGGGTGGCATGGCCGCCATCCTCGGTCTGGAAGACGCTGACGTGCTGGCAGCCTGCGCCGAAGCTGCGCAAGGTGAAGTGGTCAGCGCCGTCAACTTCAACTCGCCGGGCCAGGTCGTCATCGCCGGCGCCAAGGCTGCCGTCGAGCGCGCCATTGAAGGTTGCAAGGCCCGTGGCGCCAAGCGTGCCATGCCGCTGCCGGTGAGCGTGCCTTCGCACTGCGAACTGATGCGTCCGGCCGCCGAGCGCTTTGCCGAATCCATTGCCGCCATCGACTGGCAGGCGCCGCAGATCCCGGTGGTACAGAACGTCAGCGCGCAGGTGCCGGCCGATCTGGAAACCCTCAAGCGTGATCTGCTCGAACAACTCTACAAGCCAGTGCGCTGGGTCGAGTCGGTACAGACGCTGGCCGCCAAGGGCGCGACCAATCTGGTTGAATGCGGCCCGGGCAAAGTGCTGGCCGGTCTGAACAAACGTTGCGCCGAAGGCGTGGCGACTTCCAACCTCAATACCCCAGACGCTTTCGCTGCCGCTCGTGCAGCGCAAGCCTGAATCAGGAGAAACTTGCATGAGTCTGCAAGGTAAAGTTGCACTGGTCACCGGTGCAAGCCGCGGTATCGGCCAGGCCATCGCGCTGGAATTGGGTCGTCAAGGCGCCATCGTTGTTGGCACCGCGACCTCCGCGTCGGGTGCTGAGCGCATTGCTGCGACCCTGAAGGAAAACGGTATTCAGGGCACTGGCCTTGAGCTGAACGTCACCAGCGACGAGTCCGTCAGCGCGGTGCTGGCGAGCATTCAGGAGCAGTTCGGTGCGCCAGTGGCGATCCTGGTCAATAATGCCGGTATCACCCGCGATAACCTGATGATGCGCATGAAAGACGATGAGTGGTACGACGTGATCGATACCAACTTGAACAGTCTATTCCGCCTGTCCAAGGGCGTTCTGCGCGGCATGACCAAGGCGCGTTGGGGTCGAATTATCAGTATTGGCTCGGTGGTGGGTGCCATGGGCAACGCTGGCCAAGTAAACTATGCAGCCGCCAAGGCCGGTCTGGAAGGTTTCAGCCGTGCAATGGCGCGTGAAGTCGGTTCGCGTTCGATTACGGTCAACTCGGTAACCCCAGGGTTCATCGACACCGATATGACCCGCGAACTGCCTGAAGCACAGCGTGAAGCCTTGCAGACGCAGATTCCGCTGGGTCGTCTGGGACAAGCTCAAGAGATCGCGTCTGTGGTCGCTTTTCTTGCATCCGACGGTGCGGCATACGTCACTGGGGCTACAATCCCGGTGAACGGTGGGATGTACATGTAAGTAAAATGTGACGGATTGCTTCAAAAAAATGTCATACGAGCTGTCTAAAATCCGTTATAAAGCTGCAATCTATTTATAGGCAGAGGGCCGCAGGGTTTGAGGAGTGAAGCTTTCAGTTGAAAAGCTGAAAAGTCTTTCTATACACTTACCCACTGGCCAGCTGCCTGAATTTGTCCATTAGGAGTGAAAACAAGGTATGAGCACCATCGAAGAGCGCGTCAAGAAAATCGTTGCCGAGCAACTGGGCGTTAAAGAAGAAGAAGTGGTCAACACTGCTTCCTTCGTTGAAGACCTGGGTGCCGACTCCCTTGACACCGTTGAGCTGGTGATGGCTCTGGAAGAGGAATTCGAGACCGAAATCCCTGACGAAGAAGCTGAGAAGATCACTACTGTACAAGCTGCAATCGACTACGTTACTAGCCACCAGGCGTAATAGTTTGTAATCGTTGTTTGCTGTCATGGAAAAACCGCACTGCCATCATGGCGTGCGGTTTTTTCTTTAGGCCTGATGCAAAGTCGTCGTCATTTGAAAAAGGAGAGTGCTGTGTCGCGTAGACGCGTCGTAGTCACCGGTATGGGTATGTTGTCGCCACTGGGCACGGATGTGCCGAGCAGTTGGCAGGGCATTCTGGCTGGCCGCAGTGGCATTGGTCTGATCGAACACACCGACCTTTCTGCCTATTCCACCCGCTTTGGCGGCTCGGTAAAAGGCTTCAATGTCGAGGAATACCTGTCGGTCAAGGAAGCGCGCAAGCTCGACCTGTTCATTCAGTACGGTCTCGCTGCGGGCTTTCAAGCCGTGCGCAATGCCGGGCTCGAAGTTACCGACGCCAACCGTGAACGCATTGGCGTGGCCATGGGTTCGGGCATTGGCGGTCTGACCAACATCGAAGAAACCAGCCGCACCCTGCACGAGACTGGCCCGCGCCGGATTTCTCCGTTCTTTGTGCCTGGCTCGATCATCAATATGATTTCCGGTTTCCTGTCTATCCATCTGGGTGCACAGGGACCTAACTACGCCATCGCCACCGCGTGTACCACCGGTACGCACTGCATTGGCATGGCGGCGCGCAACATCATGTACGACGAAGCCGACGTGATGATTGCCGGCGGTGCCGAAATGGCCGCGTGCGGTCTGGGCATGGGCGGCTTCGGCGCGTCCCGTGCGCTGTCGACGCGCAACGATGAGCCGACCCGCGCCAGCCGTCCGTGGGACAAGGGCCGTGACGGTTTCGTCCTGTCCGACGGTGCCGGCGCACTGGTTCTCGAAGAACTGGAGCACGCCAAGGCTCGCGGTGCGACCATCTACGCCGAGCTGATCGGCTTCGGCACCAGCGGCGATGCTTTCCACATGACTTCGCCTCCTGCCGACGGCGCCGGTGCCGCACGCTGCATCACCAATGCATTGCGCGATGCCAAGATCAACGTCGATCAAGTGCAGTACATCAACGCCCACGGCACCTCGACCCCGGCCGGCGACCTCGCCGAAGCCAATGCGCTCAAGTCGGTGTTCGGTGAGCACGCCTACAAACTGGCGGTCAGCTCGACCAAGTCGATGACCGGTCACCTGTTGGGTGCAGCGGGCGCGGTCGAAGCGATTTTCAGCGTGCTGGCGATCAACAGCCAGGTGGCACCGCCGACCATCAACCTTGAAGAGCCGGATGAAGGCTGCGATCTCGATTTCGTGCCGCACACCGCGCGCAACATGGACATCGATGTCGTACTGTCCAACTCCTTCGGTTTTGGCGGCACCAACGGCACCTTGGCGTTCCGTCGGTTCGCGGGCTGATGGACAGCTGGGTCGACGGTCAACCGGCTGACAGTCTGTCGCTGAAAGATCGCGGCCTGGCTTACGGCGATGGTCTGTTCGAGACCATCGCTGTGCATCGCGGCCAGCCGATCCTGCTGGATCGGCACCTGACGCGATTGGCCGATGGCTGTTCGCGTCTGGCCATCGCGGCCGATATCGAGCTGATTCGCCACGAGCTGCTGAGCTACGCAGCAGCGATGGGCGAGGGCGTGCTCAAGCTCATCCTCAGTCGTGGTGACGGTTTGCGCGGTTATGCGCCCGATCCGGCGGCGCCGGGCCGACGCATCCTGCAAGGCAATCCTCCTGCTGTTTATCCTGCTGCTCATGCCGAGCACGGCGTGCGCCTCTTCCCGTGCAGCACGCGTCTGGCTACGCAGCCGTTGCTCGCCGGGCTCAAACACCTCAATCGCCTTGAACAGGTTCTCGCCCGTGCCGAATGGCAGGACAGCGAGCACGCCGAAGGCTTGATGCTCGATCAGGCCGGTCGAGTGATCGAAGGGGTGTTCAGCAATGTGTTTCTGCTGCGCGACGGTGTATTGATCACCCCGGATCTGAAGCGCTGCGGCGTCGCCGGTGTGATGCGCGCCGAAATATTGTTTCAGGCCGAGTCCTTGGCCATCCCCACGCAAATCGCCGACATCAGCCTCGAACAGCTGCAATGGGCTGACGAAGTGTTTCTCTGCAACAGCGTTTATGGCGTCTGGCCGGTACGCGCCTACGCTGCACTGAGCTGGCCGGTTGGCCCGCTCACCCGTAAACTGCAAACCATTGCCCGCGCCCTACTGGATGCCTGATTCGTGAGACGTAAACTTTTGCTGCTGCTGGAAACCGGACTGGTTCTGGCAGGGCTGCTGTTGGGCGCTAGCGCCTGGAAGATTCACTCCGCGCTGGAACAGCCCCTGAACATCACGCAGGAAGAACTGCTGGATGTGCCGAAAGGCTCGACACCGACCCGTACTTTCCTTTCACTCGAAACCGATGGCGTCATCAAAGACGCGTTCTGGTTGCGGGTCTATTGGCGCTTCAATCTCGCTGGTACGCCGATCCACAGCGGTGAATACCGCATGCAGCCGGGCATGACCGTCAACGGCCTGATCGACTTGTGGAAGCGTGGCGACGTGGTGCAATACAGCCTGACGCTGGTCGAAGGCTGGAATTTCCATCAAGTGCGCGCGGCATTGGCCAAAGACGAAAAACTCACCCAGACCCTCAATGGTTTGAGTGACAGCGACGTCATGGCGAAGATCGGTCATAAAGGTCTGTTCCCGGAAGGCCGCTTTTTCCCTGACACTTACCGCTTCGTGCGCGGCATGTCCGACGCCGAGTTGCTGAAGAAAGCCTTCGAGCGTCTCGACGAAGTGTTGGCCAATGAATGGGAAAAACGTTCGGCCGATGCGCCGTACAGCGAGCCGTATCAAGCGTTGATCATGGCCTCGCTGGTCGAGAAAGAAACCGGCGTGCCGCAGGAACGCGGGCAGATCGCGGGTGTGTTCGTGCGCCGGATGGCGTTGGGGATGCAATTGCAGACCGATCCGACGGTCATTTATGGCCTCGGCGATCGCTATACCGGCAAACTCACACGCGCGCATTTGAAAGAGCCGACGGCGTATAACACTTACGTGATTCCCGGCTTGCCGCCGACGCCGATTGCGATGGTCGGGCGTGAAGCGATTCACGCGGCGCTGAACCCCGTGGAAGGCTCCAGCCTGTACTTTGTCGCACGCGGCGACGGCAGCCATGTGTTCTCCGACGATCTTGATGCGCACAACAGTGCGGTGCGTGAATTCCAGCTCAAGCGCCGCGCAGATTATCGTTCGAGCCCGGCCCCGACGGCGACGCCTGAAGCTGCTGCGCCTGCCGAGGAAACGATTCCTGCGGCTTCACCCGATACGGCGCCGGAGGCGTTGCCGCAAGTTCCCGCCGAGGAACCTGCGCCGACCCCGGCCCCGGAAGCCGCTGCTCCACAAAACGCGCAATGACTTTGATTAAGGACTGCCTGTGACTGGCTTGTTTATTACCCTGGAAGGCCCGGAAGGTGCCGGCAAAAGCACCAACCGCGAATACCTCGCCGAGCGCCTGCGCGCCGCCGGTATTGAGGTGGTGCTGACCCGTGAGCCCGGCGGTACGCCACTGGCCGAGCGGATTCGCGAAGTGTTGCTGGCACCGGCCGACGAAGTCATGACCCCGGACGCCGAGCTGCTGTTGGTGTTTGCCGCGCGCGCTCAGCACCTGGCCGAAGTGATCCGCCCGGCACTGGCCCGTGGCGCGGTGGTGTTGTGTGATCGCTTCACCGATTCGACGTATGCCTATCAGGGCGGCGGTCGCGGTTTGTCGCTGGAGCGTATCGCCACGCTGGAAACTTTTGTCCAGGGCGATCTGCGACCTGACCTGACGCTGATTTTCGATCTGCCGGTGGAAATTGGCCTGGCCCGCGCCAGCGCTCGTGGCCGTCTGGATCGTTTCGAGCTGGAAGGCCGGGCGTTTTTCGAGGCGGTGCGCAATGCGTTTCTCAAGCGCGCTGAAGCCGACCCTGCGCGCTATGTGCGCATCGATGCCGGTCAGCCGTTAGCCAAAGTTCAACAATCGCTGGATACCTTGCTGCCGAACTTGCTGGAGCTGGCCCGTGGCTGAGGCCTATCCATGGCAGGACAGCCTCTGGCAGCAACTGGCCGGCCGCAAGCAGCACGCGCACGCCTATCTGCTGCATGGCCCCGCCGGGATCGGCAAGCGCGCGCTGGCCGAGCGCTTGATGGCGAGCCTGCTGTGTCAGCGTCCGACGCCAGAAGCGTGCGGCGAGTGCAAATCCTGCCTGCTGCTCAGGGCCGGTAGTCATCCCGATAATTACATCCTCGAACCGGAAGAAGCCGACAAAGCCATCAAGGTCGACCAAGTGCGTGATCTGGTCAGTTTCGTGGTGCAGACCGCGCAACTGGGCGGGCGCAAAGTGGTGTTGATCGAGCCGGTCGAGGCGATGAACATCAACGCCGCCAACGCCTTGCTGAAAAGCCTTGAAGAACCGTCCGGCGATACTGTGTTGCTGTTGGTCAGCCATCAGACCAGCCGTTTGCTGCCGACGATCAAAAGCCGTTGCGTGCAGCAGGCTTGTCCGCTGCCGGGCGAAGCGATGAGCTTGCAATGGCTGGCTCAGGCGTTGCCGGATTGCTCTGAAGAAGAACGTGTCGAACTGCTGACGCTGGCGGCCGGTTCGCCGTTGATGGCAATCAGTCTGCAATCCCAGGGCGTGCGTGAACAGCGCGCGCAAGTGGTCGAAGGCGTGAAGAAGTTGCTCAAGCAGCAGCAATCGCCGACGCAACTGGCTGAAGAATGGAAAAGCATTCCGATGCTGCGCCTGTTCGACTGGTTCTGCGACTGGTCGAGCCTGATTCTGCGTTATCAATTGACGCAGGATGAAGCAGGCCTCGGCCTGACCGATATGCGTAAAGTCGTGCAGTACCTGGCGCAGAAAAGTGCGCAGGGCAAAGTCCTCGAGATTCAGGACTGGATCCTCGCGCAGCGGCAGAAAGTCATGAGCAAGGCCAACCTCAATCCGGCGCTGTTGCTGGAAGCGTTGTTGGTGCAATGGGCGGGATTGCCTGGCCAAAGATAACAATGTGTACCTAGACTCTGAACATCAGCAGTGGAGGTCAACATGAATGAACCCGTCAGCCCGGGGCCGCGCAACGGCATTTTGTCCCTGACGATCAAGGACAAATCGGTGCTTTACGCCGCCTACATGCCATTCATCAAGAACGGTGGCTTGTTCATCCCGACCAACAAGAGCTACAAGTTGGGCGACGAGGTGTTCATGCTGCTCAACCTGATGGACGAAGCCGAGAAGATTCCGGTGGCCGGCAAGGTCAGCTGGATCACGCCCAAAGGGGCGCAAGGCAATCGCGCCGCCGGTGTCGGCGTGCAGTTCAATGATGGCGACAACACCGCGCGCAGTCGCATCGAAACCCATCTGGCCGGAGCCCTGAAGTCCGACCGTCCCACTCATACGATGTAAGTAGCCGTCCTTTTTATGCTCGTAGATTCCCATTGTCACCTCGATCGCCTCGACCTCGCCGCCCATGATGGCTCGCTGGATGCCGCACTCGATGCAGCCCGGCAGCGCGGGGTAGGGCACTTTCTGTGCATCGGCGTCAGTGCCGACAACGCCGCCGACGTCAAAGCCCTCGCTGAACGTTACGACGACGTTGATTGCTCGGTTGGCGTGCACCCGCTGGATGTACAACCGGGCGCGGCGCCGGCGCTGGACTGGTTGCTGCACGAACTCAACCACCCGAAAGTAGTGGCGATCGGTGAAACCGGTCTGGACTATCACTACGAGCCGGAAGCCGCTGAACTGCAGCAAGAGTCGTTTCGTCTGCACCTGCAAGCGGCGCAGCAGACTGGCAAACCGGTGATTATCCATACCCGTGGCGCGCGCGCCGACACCCTCGAACTGCTGCGCGAAGCGGCGTTGCCGCAGGCCGGTGTGCTGCATTGCTTCACCGAAGACTGGGACATGGCCAAAGCTGCTTTGGACATGGGTTATTACATCTCCCTGTCGGGGATTGTCACCTTTCGCAATGCCGATGCGCTGCGCGATGTCGCAAGCAAGGTCCCGGCCGATCGACTGCTGGTGGAAACCGATTCGCCGTATCTGGCGCCGATCCCGTATCGCGGCAAGCCAAACCTGCCGCAGTATGTGCGTGAAGTGGCGGAATTCCTCGCGATGTTGCGCGGTGAGAATTACGAGTGCTTTGCCGAACAGACCACCGAGAACTTCAAGCGCCTGTTCCCGCTGGCCTCCGTCAAATCTGCCCTGTAGGAGCTGCCGCAGGCTGCGATCTTTTGATCTTAAAAAAGCCAGATCAAAAGATCGCA